>CAMBSB010000098.1 GCA_945870155.1 Paludibacter jiangxiensis
GCCCACTTAATTTCATTTTTATAGTAATACCCACGCCATTTACATTCTATGGCAAAAGCTTCATTTACGTCTTTTTTCTTGAAATTAAAAACTACTTCCAAATCTGGAAAATGATTAGAAACAGCATAAATTCCATCCACATATTTGTCGCTGCGCCACTCTTGCAGAGTAAAGTATTTCGGATCAAAGTTTTTTACAACGAACTTTTCGAATGCATCACCTTTAGCTTTGTTTTCGTCATAGTCATCTTGCTGAATCTTTTCATTCACTGTCGATTTTACTTCTTCCTTTATTGGTTGCTCGCTCTTGTTTTCTATTTTACTTGGTTTGCGGACAATAATAATACCCCAAACAACAATCACTAAACCAAATGCAATTAAAATATATCCCATTTTTTTATTCATATTTTATTCTATTTCAATCTTATCAATCTCCCCCATTATCCTATCCGTTTCACTCAATGCCACAATAATTTTCTGATAATGCAGAATATCTTCGAACTCTAAGGTGCGTCCCTTACGGTCTTTCAGCCATTTTTGTGCGGGTTGATAACCACCAATATAGAAATTCCAAGCTACTTCGGGTACGTTATCGAAATACTGTGTTTCGTTTATGTAAACTTTTCCTACCTCCTTGACCTCCATGACCTCCCCTAACCCCTCCAAAGGAGGGGAATAAGAAAAGCGTGGTTTCTCTACCACATTATTGCCATCAATGGGATATTGCGTTATATACTTTTCAACGGTTGGCGATTCCAACAAATGAATTTGTCTGATTTCACCGCCCAATTTCACTAATTGCCAAAACGTTTCTTTGTCTTTGGGATAGGGCACTCTAGGAAAATCAATCTTTAGAAATTCTTTGTACTTTTCCCTATATGTTGGCGAATGTAGAACGGCATAGATATAATCCAATATGTCAATTGGGGCAAAGGTATTTTCAGAAGTTTGACCTCCCCCATCCCCTCCAGAGGAGGGGAGTAAGACATTTTCTCGTAAGTTTTGGGGTTCAGAATCTTCGTCATCTTGAACTGTTTGTCGATTGTCCAACACTACTTTTATTTTATTGGCAACTAAATTGGCATCAGCAAAAACTTCTTCGTTTGTGAACCTGATAACTTTAAAACCTTTCTCATTCAAAGTAAAAGTTCTTAGGTCATCTTGTTCTTTTTGCTCAAGGTGAATACCACCATCAATTTCTATCACAACTTTTTTAGGAAGACATACAAAATCGACTATGAAATTATCAATAACATGTTGTCTGCGAATCTTATGACCAGTTTTCTTATTTCTCAAATATTCCCAAATCATTTTTTCAGCTTGCGTTAGGTTTTCTTTTAATCCGGCTCTTATATCTTTAATATAAGGGTAATTATGTAGATTTGCGGTAATATAACCCGGATGCTGTTTTATTTGTTCCACACCATCAGTTTGACCACTTACATCGCCAGCAAAAGATTGTAGTTGATTTGTTTCTCCGGAAGTTTGACCTACCGCAACGCCAGCAAAGGATTGAAGTTCATCTTTATTTTCAGATGTTTGACCTCCCCCAGCCCCTCCAAAGGAGGGGAGTAAGACATTTTCTCTCAAATCATTATCTACAACATTATATGAAATATTAGAGACTGCGTCTTGTTCCCCTCCTTTGGAGGGGTTAGGGGAGGTCTCTTTCTCATTTGTAAATATTAATCCTAATTTTTCAGCCAGTTGATTTACTATTTCTGCTTTAAGGTTTGGTGTTCTCTCAGTTATTTGGTCAATGGTTTGTTGGGCATTTGTTTCTCTGGAAGTTTGACCTCCCGCAACGCCAGCATAGGATTGAAGTTTATCTTTATTTTCAGATGTTTGACCTCCCCCAGCCCCTCCAGAGGAGGGGAGTAAGACATTTTCTCTCAAATCATTATCTACAACATTATATGAAATATTAGAGACTGCGTCTTGTCCCCCTCCTTTGGAGGGGTTAGGGGAGGTCTCTTTCTCATTTGTAAAACTAAATCCTAATTTTTCAGCCAGTTGATTTACTATTTCTGCTTTAAGGTTTGGTGTTCTCTCAGTTGATTGGTCAATGGTTTGTTGGGCATTTGTTTCTTCGGAAGTTTGACCTACCGCAACGCCAGCAAAGGATTGAAGTTTATCTTTATTTTCAGAAGTTTGACCTCCCCCAGCCCCTCCAGAGGAGGGGAGTAAGACATTATCTCTCAAATCATTATCTACAACATTATATGAAATATTAGAGACTGGGTCTTGTTCCCCTCCTTTGGAGGGGTTAGGGGAGGTCTCTTTCTCATTTGTAAACCTTAAGCCCAATTTCTCAGCTATCTTATTAACAATTTCTATGTTCAGATTTGGTGTTCTTTCGGTTGTTTGGTCAATCGTTTGTTGGGCTGTGTTTTCGGGATAAAGGTAAAGCGGATATGCCATGTTCCCCCCTCTATAAAATAGATTTGTATCTAATATACTATTTGCAATTGCAACTAAATCCCAAGTATTGCTTCCAACTGCTTGACCTTGCCTACCAATTATTAAACAAAGATTATTTTCCTTTTTGTGAAGATGATATAGTGTTTTATAGAATGGTCTCCCTAACAAATTTCTATCATAATATATTGAACGGATATCAAATGGTCTATAAAGTAAATTGCAAATATTGCTTTCTTCAAAACTACATTCATTAATTCTCTTAAGCAAAGGATAAGAAGATGAATCCGCAATCTGAAATTCATTTACAAAATCACTTGATAAATTTCCAGATAATAAAGTATCTATTCGCAAAGACAATTTTGATTTTTGAAAATCAACAAATAAACTGTCTCTTTTTGTTTGCACACCATTGCTGCCAATATTAAAAATCTCAATTACAGAAAATCCACATTCAAATTGCTTTCGTGTGTTTTCATCTTTAGGGGAGAAAATATAATTAGGAAAGTTTGGTTTTAGTTCACTCCAATCAAATGATTTTAAAGTGCCGTTAAAAAGTTCTTCATATTTATGCTCACGTTTTCCATAAAGGTCAAAATGAAATACTTTTGCTAATTCATTTTTCTTTTTGATTTCTGTTTTTATAAATATATTTATAGAAACCCCTTGCATAATATCAAACACATTTTGGTCTACAGAACCATCTGGACAAACCTCTTTTTTCTTAGCATTACCATGTAAATCCAGAATGTAGATTTTATCAAAGCTTTCTAATAAACTCTTTCGCATTTGACGGTGAATAATACCATCGATAAAACTGTTATTAGAAATGTAAGCCAAAACCCCACTACCGTTTTTATCAATAAAATGTTGACCAAACCTAATAAACTTTATATAATCATCTGAAAGAGGTTGAATGTTTCTTTCATTCATATCCTTTTTGTAATCAGCTGTAAGTTTTTCAATCCATTCGCTTTTGTTGCTACTGCTTACACTATATGGCGGATTTCCAACAACACACATTACGGGAGTATCTCGTTTTATGTGGTTTGCTTCGTTTGCTTCGGAACTTAGCCAATTTGCAAAAAGCGTTCCCGTGTCGGCATGATGTTCTTCCAAACTGTTAGTGAGGTAAATTCTAAAACGTTGGTCTTTGGTTGGTTTAAAGCCTGTTTCTTTCAACAACAAATCTAATTTCAAGTGTGCCATGGCATAACTCGCCATCAACAATTCAAAACCGTTAAGTCTTGGAATTAAATGATTTTCCACATAATTGCTCCAAATACCTTGTTGCCCTTCGAATTTTTTATAAATAAGTTTGATAATTTCCGCTATAAAAGTGGCTGTTCCTGTTGCCGGGTCAAGTATCTGAACGCGATGTACTTCTTGTTCTATTGGTTTGCTTTGCCCTTGAACATTGACTTTTATTTTCGTTTTGCTGTTGTCGGCTAAACCTTGTGGTAAATCAAATTCGGTTTTCAGAATATAATCAACTGCACGAACCATGAAATTAACAACCGGGGCTGGAGAATACCACACGCCACGAGCTTTGCGGAGTTTCGGGTCGTATTCGCTCAGGAAGTTTTCGTAAAAATGGATAATCGGGTCTTCCATTTTTGTGCTCTTTCCGTAGTTTTTCAGAATTTCTTCCACGTTACAAGCTAAAAATATATTTACCAAGTCGTCAACAATCCATTTTATACGGTCGTCAACTTCTAAACCTGCAATATATCCAAAAAGCTTTTTTAGAAATGGATTCGACTTTGGGATTAATTCATAAGCCTCTTGTCGGCTAAAAGTTGGTAAAGTTGAATCGTGAAGTCGGGCAGCAAACATGCCATAAGCAATGGTTTGAGCGTAAACATCGGCAAATCCTTTGGGCGTAATGTCGTGGATAAGAATTTCTTTGAAAGCATGCATTTGGTCTTTCAGCGTACTATCTTCGCTATTTTCTTCATCGCTGTTCAACGCTTTTTCAATCACTTCCGACAGTAAACGGGCTTTACCTGCCATCATTTCTGCCAATTTCTTCGAACTCTTTATTGTTTGTCCGTGGTGCGAACAAAAGTCTTTTATGAAGTTTTCGAAACTTGCAAAATTACTAACAAGGGGTTGCAACCCCTTGTTTGTAATTTCAGCAATAGTAATTTTGCTAACAAATTCTCCCTCACGATAAAGAATAAAAGTCAGATAATCGGTAAAAATAAGATTACTAAGCGAAGCTTTGTAACGGTCGAATTGTTCTTTGTTTCCTGTTTTCTTGAGACCTTCAAGGTCACGGTCGCCAATATCTTTTGCCTCGATAAAACCAACCGGAATATCTTTCTTTGTTAGAATGTAGTCGGGCGCACCACAACTTTGTCGTTTAGGTTCGTTGGTTGCACGGATGGTTGGAACAAGGGTTTCAATTAGTTGTTCCAACACACCACGAAATGTATGTTCTGTTGCGTTACCAGCTTTGAATTTGATGTTTATGTTTTCGAGATATTGGGCAGTTGTCATATTATTTTGTTATTCAAATTTTCACGTCAAAGGTACATTTTTTTCTTTTTTTTGGCTTACTTCTAAGTCTTTGGTTTTTGCGCTAATATACATAAGAAATAGGAGCTTTTATAGAGACCCGGAAACTAAAGTAATTCGGGAGCAAAACCTGCTAAGTGCTAATAATTAGACAAATGAACATAAGACGCGTATGTTAGGATCTGGCATTTCATGTTCTATATTCATCTTTCAAATTTATGAAATGAACTGGCATTATCATATCATCTTTTCGGCATTTCTTTCTGTGGTTTTCTTCATCGTAAATTAGGAATGAAAGATACATTAATGCTGACCGACAAAGTTTCATTACTTTTAATGTCTTCTCGACAAATAATTCTCGATCAATCTCATAAGTTTCTGTTTCTTCTGACCAATTCGGATTAGAAACCTCGATAACTTTGAAAGATTTATGTTCAATATAATTTCTAATGTTTGCTATTTCTTTCGCCTGAGGCTCTATTGACGTTTCAAACTCTTTCTCATATAAATCTTTACTTAACCAGAATAACCCTCGCAAAGCCCAGTTTGAATTCTGAGTTATTTCGGAATTCAACCCCTGTTTCTTCTCTAAGTTTTTATACCAGACATTTCTAAAGTTTACACGTTGAGTGTTATTTCCTAATCTGAAATATAAGTTAATGAAATATGCAATCTTATCAAAAATTGAATAACATATTCGAAATGCCATTTTTGTTTTCTCGACAGCCAATGAGTAGACACATGAGTCAAGTGTATCCATTAATGTCACTCCTTTATCCGAAAAATGTGTATTTCGATTAAAAAGAGACTCGAAAAATATGAATCTTGCACTAACATATTCTTGTTTAAGTTGATTGAAGATTGTTTGATAAACAGGTTTTTCATTAATTTTGAGTACCATTGACGGAGTAAATAGATAATCATTCGCAACGGCACTGCTTGTAATAACATCATTAAGTGGGTTTAAAAATAATCTATGTTCTGCACACCACTTTCGATACTCAATTTCTTCCTTAATTAAACCTTTATAATAATCATCACCATATTCATGAATATCTTTTAAATTGTTTAATGGGTAAGCAGTTTCTATGCTTTTTGCAATTGAATAAAAGTCTGTCTTTGCTTCTAAATACACACCATTTAATTCACAAGATTTTAGCAAATCTTTTCGTGCGTGTTGCATGAAGATAAATTGGTGATTTGGTTCAAAAATCACTCTTGCGTAATAGTAGAGTCCAAATCCTCTATTACCGATAGCCATTCCAAATTGATTGTCAATCTCTAAGCACAAATTGAAATACTCCTGTGCTTCAGAGTTTCTACCAATATGACTAAATAAATTACCCAAGTTAGTCAATATCTGACAGTTCATGAAATTATCATCACAATGACTAATTTGAAATAATGCCTTTCTCAATGAAACGATTTCTTTTTCAAGTTCTAAAGTTTCAAAGGGAAAATTTGAATTTGGATATTTAATTCTTTGCACGTATGACCAAGCATTTCCCATGAAATAATTCAAAACTGCTTTTGAGTGCAAATCAAATTTGTCACAATCTACAAGTTCAGCAATTTCGATAGATTTTAGCAGTTTTTTTAAATCATTTTCTTCTCTTGACGTTTCAAATAAGCCCCCAAGTATAGAAAGTATTTCTTTGGGTGGTTTTGAATCAAGATTTATTGTATCCATTTTTTTTGCGGTTTTGTTTTTATATTTGCTCTAACAACCGAGGCTTGTTAGCAGTAGTTTTTGTTCAATAATTATAATTAGAATAAAGTCTACTACGAGGACTTCCACTGTTATAGTTCTGAATATATGGCTCATAGAAGTCTTTGTGATCAGAATGATAATGGTCATTATGAAAACTTACTTCCACATATTTAATATCCCAATCAGGTACATTTATATCTTTGTGGTCAGTTTTTATAAATGCATTAAACAATAAATCTTGAATTTCATCCGGTTTAATGATTAATTCTTTCTTTGTGCCATGCGGTAATAGGTAGTCTAAATAGACTCTATGTGTGCAATGTTTATCATCATAAAAAATTGATCTAGGTCTTAATATATGATTGTGTTCCGTTGATTTTCTGTCAACATTTATATCAATCCTTTCCATTATATCAATGATAGTTTCAATACTTTTTAAATCAGGATATATATTTGCATCTCTTGAACTCAAATAAAAAAAGTAATCTTTATAACTTGCAGACCAAAATGAAGGGGAATATGCATTGTAGATCTTCCATTTATATTCTTTCGAACTTGTGGGGAAAAAAGTGTGAATTAATCCAAAAGTATTAGGTGTTAAGAGTCTTTTTTCAATTTCAATACCATCCCATATTCTGGTAAAAATCTTATTATTATCTTCAATTTCTTCCAATCTCCTAACAACAGAAGAAGACGGATACGTTGAACAAGCTAAAATGTATCCTTCAGCATTTATAGCTTGACAGTCTAATATAAGATTCCCTAAATCATCTAAACCAACAGATCTTCCTGTTTTACCTGCATTTGCAAAATGTTTACAACTTATAATCCATTTTCTCTCTTTCTTTGAAAGGCTTCCATTCAACTCTTCAGTAAGAACTAAATCTCTTCCTCCATCAGGTCCAATACCTGTCCAGTTAATACTATAATTTTCTCTAATAAGTAACTCTCGAATTAGCTGCTCAAATTGGACACCATCAGTTGACAGTTCTCTAAAATTTATCATAGATACAGATTTTATATACTCTAATTATTAGTTCTTTTCTTCGCGTTTAAAACCATGGTTTCAGCTAATAATTCAACAAATGTTTTGAAATTATTTATGTTGAATACTGCGATAATTCCTTTTTTTCTGCAGTATCTTTAAATATAACTGAGTCGATTTCTTTTTCATTATTTGAACCGAATTCAATATCAAAATGAGCAATGCAATGTCTTAATTGTATTGTTAATTGTTTGATAGTTTTAATATTCTCATCTTTCACACTAATTCTCAAACCCCAATTTTCAATTCTTTCATTTGGCAAATACTTATCTAAAAATCCTTTTTCTTTAGGCAGTATTAGTAATCCTGTTAGTGAATTTATGTATATAGTAACATCAAAAGATTCTTCTTCTGAGTTTTGATTTAGAAATGTTATTGTATTGATTTATTATCTTAATTGTTCTTACGATAAAGTCAATTTCTAAATTAGTATAGTCCATTTTTGTTTTTTTTTAAATTACTGCTAACGTGAGTCTGCGCAAAACCTAAACTACTCCTTTATTTATTCACCCCTTGTACGTGAAAAATTTCAAGTACCCGATTCTCAACAACTCATTTTTAGTTTTTGCACAGTCTTACGACTGAGGCTATTGGCATTCTGCAGTTTGCAGGAGTTTTCGCAGTTGTGAAACGACAAAGTGAATGCAGGAGCAAAACTGTCGGAATGCACATCAGTCGCTAATAAACATAGGTGGTTAGGTACTAGGCTGCACGACTTCTTTAACTATTCCATAATAAGATTTAATTTTATATTCTTTTTAGGTGCACCAAACGGGTTAAATACAGGATATTTATGTTCAACTTGATATGAATTACCATTCCACGTAAAACTCCATTTAAAAGTTGGATAATAAACTGAATTAAGTTTTTTCCCTAAGTTAATTGAAGCGCCAGCAACAAGAGTCCCAAGTTTTGTTGGGTCTGTAGTATAAGCAAATAAAGTACCAGAATAACCATCGTACATATAAAACGCTGTTAAGACTATAGATTGAGAACTATTATTTGTTATTTCAGAGTAAACATCGCCAGTTATAAAACCGTTGTTATTAAATACACCTTGAGTAATTACTTTTAATGTAATAAAGTCTGATATGCTTTTGACAGTAACACTACAAGTTGCTTTTTTTTGTCCATCGGATGACGTTGCTGTAATAATTGTTGTACCAATTGATAGTGTTGAAATTATTGCACTGTTTGTGCCAAAACCATCTCCTTTGACTATTGCAACAGCAGGATTTGAACTACTCCAAGTTGCCTGAGTATATGCTGTGTTACTTGTCGAATATTTAACCCAAATTAATTCTTGTTGATTTGGCAATGTTTCAATAATTGTTTTAGTCAATACAATACCTTTTAATTTTACATTCACATTACATTCTGCTATAAATCCGCCATCGTCTGATTTCACAGTGATAATCGCTGCTCCTTCAGCCGTACCTGTAATTTCACCTGTCTGTGAAACGGAAGCAATTGTGGAATTTGAACTACTCCAAGTAATTTTTTTATTGGTTGTATTTGAGGGCATGATATTAACGTTTAAAATTTGTTTATCACTTATTTCCATAGTTACAGAATTCTGACTTAATGATATTGATGTCATTCTAACTGGATTCACTTTAACTATACAAACATCAGAGATTAGATTATATGTATTTGCTGTTATATTTGTTTGTCCAACTCCAATAGCTTTAATTTTTCCAGTGTTGTCGACAGTTGCTATATTAATATCTGCTGTAGACCATGTAATTTGTTTGTTAGTCGTATTGTCTGGTGTTATTTTAAATGTCAAATTCTTTTCTTCATCCACAAAAAGTTCTATGTTCTTCAAATCTAAGGAGATGCTTGTTGCATCTATTGGTTGTACGCTAACTTTACAACTAGACTGCAAAGTTTTTTCGGGATTATAAACTGTAATAGTCGCTTCACCAACAGAAATTGCTTTAATTTCTCCTTTGTCATTTATTGTAACTACATTAGAGTTACTCGTTATCCAAGTATAAACAGGAGCTTGGAGTTTCGCGGGGGTGATTGAAACTACAAATTGATGAGTTTCATTAATAGTCAAAGTCAAAGTGGGAACATCTAAAGTTAAACTTTTAATTGTTAGGTCTTCTTTCTCACAACCGTAAAACAAACATAAACTTAATACAGTCAGAAAAAATGGCAGTAGTTTTTTCATTTTTTTTATTTTTAAATTTTTGGAAACGCTTTTTTTAGTCTATAAAGGTCTTTTTAAATAATAAATATGTCAGCAAACCAACTTAAATATTAAAAATTGAGAGTAATTTTTTTTGCCTTTTTTTCTCCACTTGTGCATATCGCGCTTCACTATGAGAAACTCATTTTCCTTTAAGAGAAACAGTGTTTCCCTGATATACGCTTTAGCTATCTTATTTATTTCTCTTATCGCTTATATTTATCTATATGAAATCATTACTTTAGTATTTAAATATCTGGCACTTTTGTTTGAAAAGCCAAAGCCTATAAAAAACTCTTTAAGTTTATTTACAAGTAACGCTTTACTTTTTCACATAATCAAGCCCCCAAAGTTAACAATTTTATTTAAATCAACAAACATTAATATAACATAAAGGAGTAAATTTCTTTACTCCTTTATGTTTATAATTTAACTAATGCCCTGTAAGGCTCATAAGCAGGGTTGATAGTTCTGTTTGCCTGTCTTTTCTTATCAATACTAGCCGGCAGTTACGGGGATTTTTCTGCCGGGCTAATATTGAGTCTTCACTTTAAGCGGGTTGCTTGGTGTCGGTAGTAGTTGTAGTGTTAGTATTAGCACGTTCGGTATGTACTCTTTTAAGTAGGTGGGTAATGGTATATTCTTTTAGTTTAATATTATCCACTCCACGATACATGGCTCGTCCGGCATCAATAATTGAGTTTAATGCGTCCCACAAATTGTTTAATACGGCATTACTACCATCGGCAGCCCGGCTGCGTTCATCTTTCTTGCTGTTGTGCTTTTCGTTTAAATTATCAATTTCATTTATCAAATTTTCTAAAACTACTATAGCTTCAGGTTTTAAACCATTTGTTTGTAGTTCGGGTTCATTACGTTTTACATTGCTTATAAGTGTCCGTCCTACTGCAATTATTTTTTCTACATCACCTTTACCTATAGCTGTACGTATGATTTTTAATCCAAAATCGTACAACTTAATGTCCAGTTTATCTTCGGATAGTTTTAAATAACCTTCAATCTGATTCAGGTTTATACGCAGTTTTACCAGACTATCGTCGATTTGTACTTTTACAGCCTTTTGGTGTTTCAGCACATCGGTCGATTTTACAATTTCATAACATTCCGCTTGTTTTGCCCGCATATTGGTCATAAACGGGTCAACAAACCTGGGTGAGTAAGCTACAAAGTCTTCTTTATCACGTTCCATACTCGCCAGTACAAAACCTGTTATCACAGGTATGTCTTCCATTTTACAATTAAACTTTTTTTTGTCCATAAACCTACTTTTAAAATTGTGATACGTGTTATTTTAATTAATAAGTCACCACACTTTTTTATTATTCGGGAGCCTTAAGTGTAATGACAAATATCTTATATCGTGTGTAAGTATATCCATTTTATGGAGTTTAATTTATTTGTTCTGAATTCGTATTTCAATTCAATGTTTTTAATTATCAGTTTTGGGTGTTTACGTAGCTGTTTTATGTATTCGTATTTCAATTTAAACTATTTTAATTTTAATCTAAACCAGTAGTATAGCAAAATATTCAATCGTATTTTAATTTTGAGTATGCGTACAGTAAAATATTAATGCATAGTTTAAATTTCGGTGCTTTCGTATAGCAAAATAGTGAGTCGTATAGTAAAATATTCAATCGTATTTCAATTTTGTGCGTTTTAGCAGCAAAATATTGTTCTTTAGTTTTTATTCCGGTTCATTGGTATAGTAAAATATTGAATCGTATAGCAAAATATTCAGTCGTATTTCAATTTTGTGTTTTTGAGCAGCAAAATATTCAATCGTATAGTAAAATATTCAGTCGTATTTCAAAATATTATGTCGTACAGCAATAAATGAAGTTTTTACCTTCGGAAATAATATTATTACAATATAAATATATATTTCTTAAATACTATGCAAATATAACATTATTAATTTTAATCTTCAAAATACTAAGTCGTATTATTAACTTTATTTATATATTAATTGTAGCATAAACAAAATATTAAAGACAGTTTAAGTCCAATAAAGCCCGTTTATTGCTTAATTTAAGCAACAAAAGGCAATAGTACATAATATTAATGTCTATTTGCGTATATTATGTATATGGGCTATTTGTAAAATACTTATTTGGGGAAAAGCTAAGATGCTAATTGTACTTTAAGTTTGTTTTTCAAAACGGAGCATAATAATTTTGATATTAAAATCAGCGTAAATCAACGTGCTATAATCTTTAATAATTGAACATATATAAACTCTAATGATTAAAAAATTCATAATCATTTTATGGAATGTATATTGGCAAAACCTGATTAATCAATAGTATATAAATATGCATTTAAAACTGATGGAACTAAGTGTCGGTCAAAATTGTATATTCAATAAAAATTTTGAATGTAAGATCGATAATATACAAACATTTAACTTGAATTGATTTGGCAAACAAGCAACAACCATGAAGTATAAATCATGTAAATTTTTTAGCTTATTGTGTAATTCATCCATTCGTATTGTAATTATCTTTGCTAGTCTAAAACGGAGTAGAAAATTTCTCAATTATAAATTTGAATTATGAAAAATAATTTAAACTGAAAACACATAAGCCTTTTGCTAAAAAAGGTGTTTTAGCCATGAATTAACAATAATAATAAAAATGCGCTCGAAAATAATTTTTATAATTTCCTTGTTTCTGGTAGTTTGCTGGATATATTTGTTTAGCTTTTTCAGTGAATTTATCTACATACATATTGTGGCTATTTTAGCTATAATTGGTTTTGTGGTGAGTTTTATAATTAAAAAGCAAAAACAAGAATAGACTTTATTTCGATTAAATAATTAAAAGATTGATATTAAGACTTTAAACACAAAGTCACAAAGACACAAACACTTGTAAGAAATAAAATAAAAAACATAAAACACAAAGAAAAAAATACTAGTATTATTTATAAAACAGCTTCGTTATTGTTCTATAAATAAAACATTTATGTTTTATACTTTGTGTATTTAATTATAAATCAGTATTGAGATTATGTATTGATTTATTGTGTCTTTGTGTCTTTGTGACTTTGTGTTTATATCTTAATTCCTTGTTTTTTAACTATATAATATCTTATTTCAAATAAATTCTAATATAGAAATGGAATAACTCGGATAAAAAACGAATAAAAAAGCGGGAAAATGATTTTAATTTCATTTTCCCGCTTTTTTTTAAATCTCTTATTTAATTTGCTCCAATATTCCCCTGTGAAATAATATTCAAATTATTGGGTTCGATATGATATACATTGATATAGCCAACATAAACCAACCAATTGTCATAACTAATTGCAACATTATTGTTTAAACTTCGGATATTGGTAAAACTTTTACCGGTATTTCCATCTACATTTTGCAGCGATTTTTTGATATCTCCACCGCCAATAGTGGCAATAGAACCAATATTAATAGTGGCCGGGTAATAAGTATTGTTTAGCAAACCATTCATAGTAAGAGTTACCAAGGTATTTCCATTCACTCTTTTTTCGAACAAGGCTGTGCCTGTTATGCCAAATCCACCAACAGTAGACAAAGCAAACGATTTGTTTGTAGTAGTAATTACATTTCCACCTATATCACCAATGGCAATAATTTGATTGGGTTCCATACTGCTTAAATGTACTTGTACAAAACCGTCATAAGCAATTAATTGTTTGTAAGTCATCGTTGAGGTTAATGTTGAACTTTTGCCCGATAGCCCAACCGAATTAAGAAGAATGGTAGTTGTTCCACCTTCTACAGCCGAGTTTGAGCATATTTCAGCCGGATGTGTTCCCACCGGAGCACCAGTCAGTACAATGTCGATAGTTGTTGTTGTGCTTGTTGTTTCAGTGAAAGTCACAGTTCCCGTTACACCTAACATGTCCTGTACAACTAAGTCGTAAGTAGTTTTTGCAGCCGGCTTAACAGGTTCATCACTTTTACATCCTAATCCTAAAAATATAAGTAGGATAGATGTGATAATCATTAAATTTTTCATTTTATAAATGTTTAAATTAAACCGCAACTGGCGGCACAGATGTGAATAAACTTCACGATACAAAGGTTGGAAATAAGCGGGTTTAAAGATTACAAGCTAACTTGAATATGTTAC
This sequence comes from Paludibacter jiangxiensis, assembly GCA_945870155.1. Classification (GTDB taxonomy): domain Bacteria; phylum Bacteroidota; class Bacteroidia; order Bacteroidales; family Paludibacteraceae; genus Paludibacter; species Paludibacter jiangxiensis_A. The sequence goes on from CAMBSB010000098.1 coordinate 14,024, forward strand.
AACATTCACATATATAAACGCTATGCAATGATAAATATATAAATTGACCCCTAAATGATGGTGATTTAAGATCTATCCTTTTTTAATTTTTTGAAAGAGAAAACAACTTCTAAGTTTTATTACGGCAAACCAAATTCTCCACACAATAAAACAATTATGCCACATACGGGTATAAATACATTATTACCTTTGTAACAACAAATAATTATCCTGAAAAATTATGAGAATATATATTGGCAATAAAATGAGAAACTTGCTTATTGTAACCTTCGTATTATTAACACATACATTATCTGCTATTAGTTATTATGTTTCACCCACCGGCAGTACTTCGGGAATTGGTGCCATATCAGACCCTATTAACTTCGCGACTGCCCTTACAAAAGCTCTAATCTCGGGGGATTCGCTTATCCTACGCGGCGGAATGTATAGTTACTCTAGCTCTCAAACCATTTCTAAATCAGGTACATCTGCAAATTACATTCATATCGTAGCCTACAACAATGAAGTTCCAATTTTTGATTTTCGTACTCAAACATATTCCAGCAATAATGCGGGGATAAAACTATCGGGAAATTATGTGCATGTAAAAGGAATTACTATTCAGGGTGCCGGCGATAATGGCATGATAGTTACCGGGAGTAATAATTATGTTGACTTTTGCGTATTTCGATGGAACTGCGACTCAGGCCTACAATTGAAAACGGGAAGTAATAATTTAGTGCTCAATTGTGACTCTTACGAAAATTTCGATTATCAAACCGGTGGTACATCTAGTCCAGATTATGGAGGAAATGCAGATGGATTTGCCGACAAACAATACACCAATACCGGAACAAATACTTACAAGTATTGCCGGTCGTGGAAAAACAGTGATGATGGTTGGGATAGTTATGAGAAAATTGGGAACACGGTTTACGATAGTTGTTTTTGTTATGCCAATGGATTGCCAAATTATGATATGACAGAAAATATCCGTTTCAAAACTGATAGCGCTTCCTGGTTTTCGAAATTTAAAAATACTTCAGGACGATATGTTGTACCAAATTTTGGCAATGGAAATGGATTCAAACTAGGTGGTAACTATACCGCCAATAATGCCACACTCAAAAACTGTGTAGCAGTGGCCAATATCGTAAAAGGTTTTGACCAAAACAACAACAACGGAACAATGACACTTTATAACTGCACAGGCTATATTAACCAGTACAACTTTGGTTTTAGTAATAGTACGTATGGAGCGTTAATAATTAAAAACTGTGCTTCGCTCAATAGCTCAAAATCAAATAGTTTTAATGCTAAAACAGTTACACAATCGAACAACACCTGGAATTCAGGATTCACATGTACTGCCGCTGATTTTGTGAGTCTTGATGTGGCGCAAATTATATTGCCCCGAAAAGCGAATGGATCCTTGCCCGAAATTACATTGCTGCACTTAAACCCTACAAGCAGCATGATAGATAAAGGAATAAATGTTGGAATAAAATTTGCCGGTTCGCTGCCAGATTTGGGTGCTTATGAATATGGGCTAACAACGGCTACAAATAATATAAATCAATCCGAAATAAAAGCTTTTTATATCAAAAATGAAAAAGCCATTATTGTTAACAAAGAAGCTCAAAGTATAGAAATCTACAATATTAATGGCGTAAAAATGCTAAGCTTGCTAAATAGCGGAACAAATAATGTTATATCAACCCTTAAATGGAGTAAGGGTGTTTATATTTTAAAGCTATTGACTTTGGAAAACAATACTGTTAAGAGTAAAATTGTCGTTTATTAACCCAAGATGAATATTAAGTAATAATTTGTTGCATTTCAGCAACTATAAAGTTGCTTGTAAGTGCAATTTTGATATTAAAATTGATAGTTTTTTAGTCTAAATATATTTAAAAAATAGCCTGTAGCAACAAATTAACTTTGACTAACGCTTCTGAACTCCCCCTTTAGGGGGTTGGGGGGCTGATTAGTTACTATAATTTGCATTTTTAATATGAACAAAATTAATAAGGCATTTATTGATACCTTTTTGATGTTTTCAAAAAAAACTTGTTAGACGGTTTTTTTAATTAAAAGCTGAAAACAATCCAAGCTTATATTTAATGTCAAAAAAAAAATTGATGCAAATGAATTATTAATCATCAAGTAAATTTTTGGCCACTGATTTAATATATACCTGAACTTCTTCAGAAAAATCAATTAAATCTTCGTCGTTTATTACTTTATCCATGTGTAATCCGATAACAGTTGTTAAATACATAGAGCCTGTCATTCCATCATAACGGCGTGCAATATATTTATCTAAACTCTTAACATGTTTGTAAACTTCAAGGTAAGTTTCACGTGCATTTTGCTTTCCCTGTCGCCAGTTTTGCAAAATGGTTTCAGTCTTACTTAAGCCTTCCTCAAAATCACGCAATAGTGCTTTTTCAATTACTTCGCGTGCTGCTTTTTTGTCTTTTTTTGAAATTTCCATAAAAAATTGATTTTGTATAACATTATTATATCAATACACAAAAAATCATCTTTTCTCAATCAACAAATAAAAGAATTTACATTTCACAAAGATATGTTTTTTTATTTATTTGAGCATAAATTTCAGATAAAAAATTTATAACTAAACTATTATCCTTTATACTTGTTCTGTTTATACTAAAATAAAACAAAATGGAAAACATTCTTTTAAATCAGCCATTTACTTTAAATAATGGCACAGTAATCAAAAATCGTTTGTTTAAATCGGCTATGAGTGAAGCTCTTGCTGATAAAAATGCAGCACCACGACCGGAATTAATTCAACTATATAAAACATGGGCCGATGGTGGTATTGGACTATCAGTTACCGGCAATGTAATGATAGATAGTCGGGCTTTGGGCGAATATAATAATGTTGTGATTGAAAAAAATGTCAATATCGATTTATTAAAATTGTGGGCAAAAGCCGCAACAGCAAATAAAACGCAATGTTGGGTTCAGCTTAATCATCCCGGAAAACAAGCTCCAAAAGGGCTAAATAAAGAAACAGTTTCTCCTTCGGCTATTCCGTTTAGTGATAATATGAAATCGTTTTTCACCATTCCGCGTGAACTGACTGAAAACGAAATTATAGATTTAATTCATCGCTTCGCGTTTGCAGCTGGAGTTGTAAAAAAAGCAGGTTTTTCGGGAGTACAAATTCATGCGGCTCATGGCTATCTTGTTAGCCAATTTCTTTCACCACATCACAACCAAAGAACCGATCAATGGGGAGGAAATACTGAAAATCGCCGACGTTTTCTTTTTGAAATTTACAAAGCAATGCGAGCCGAAGTTGGTAAGGATTTTCCAATTGGTATTAAATTGAATTCTGCCGATTTTCAGAAAGGAGGATTCACCGATGAAGAATCACTTGAAACTATAAAAGGGCTTGAAAATTTAGGAATCGATTTGATAGAAATTTCAGGAGGTACTTACGAAGCTCCTGCTATGACCGGAACCATGGAACAAACCAGAGAAAGCACCCAAAAGCGGGAAGCTTATTTTATAGACTTTGCTGTAAAAGCTCGCAAAACAGTAAAAACTCCATTGGTGCTAACGGGAGGATTCCGTACTTACCAAGGAATGCACAAAGCATTGTTATCAGGTGATGTTGATTTTATAGGTCTGGCTCGATTATTAGCTATTGAACCCGATGCTCCAAACAAACTGATAAGCGGAAAATCACCCTCGCAAGAAATTAAACCGATTAAAACAGGCATAAAAGTTATTGATAAAATGGGTATGATGGAAACATTGATGTACCGTGAACAAATGAATAGAATGGGAAAGGGATTGCAACCCAATCTTAATATTTCACCAATTCTGGTTTTATTAAAAATGGTGTTTGGTTTGATATTCACTAAAAAAAGGGTAGTCAAAGAAAGAGCAACCTAATAGTAAACCTATTAATATAAAAAAAGCAGCAATAAAACTATTGCTGCTTTTTTTATCTGCTTAAAACCTGTTATTTTGCATCTAAAATTACCGGTGTACTGTTTTTTCCACCATTCATAATAATCAACTTTGCATTGGGTGATGTGGCAATGGCTTTAATCATTTCGTATTGCAGCTGCTTATCGCTCAATCCGGTACTTAAAATTTTCTGATAATCGGCAATCCCTTGTGCTTCTACACGTTTACGTTCGGCCTCTTGCTTTTCCTTTTGCAATACAAATGTCATTTTTTGAGCATCTTGTTCTGCATTAATTTTCGATTCTATCGTTGCTTTTACCGAACTTGGAAGTGTGATATTGCGCACTAAGAGTTGTTCAAGCAACAATCCCCTGGCTTTAAAATCTGACTCAATAGTTTTGAATATTCTGGCCTGAAACTCATCACGTTTAGTTGAATACAAAGCCACTGCTTCGTAATAAACAGCATTGTCACGAATTTTTGTTCTACAAATTGGGCGAACAATAGTATTACGATAATCTGTACCGATTTCCTGTAAAATACGAGGGGCTTGTGGTGGAATAAGTTTATAAAGCACTGTTAAATCAATAACTACTTCCAAACCATCAGCAGTTAAAACTCTAATGGCATCATCACCTGACTTATCTCCTTCGTCCTGAACGCCCGACATTGTATAATTCTGCGTGCGAATGTCAAAAGTAACAACTTCAACAAGGGGATTAACTAAGTTTAATCCACTTTCGAGCGTATTATTACTTACTTTACCAAAAAGTTTTTGAACTCCAATTTCACCGGGGTTAATTTGAACAACCGATGAAGTAAGTGCAGCTGCAATAATGATTATAAAGCCCACAATCTTTATTAATCGACTGTAAGGAGTTAAAAGCGTGTTGGTTTTATTTAAATTAAAACCGACAATCACTACTATTATACCAATAACAATTAAAATTACCATGATTTTT
>CAMBSB010000099.1 GCA_945870155.1 Paludibacter jiangxiensis
AAATGCCAACACTACAAACTCCAATAAATTGGGAAGAACTTCTGCCTTGAAAATTACCTCTATATAATACCAAAAGCGGGTTTCCAGTGTATGCTTCACTGAAAATCCGCTTTTTATTTATTAAATACGGCTAATTTGGGATGCTTACTCTTAAAGCCCCCTTTGGGGGTTGGGGGTCGTAAAAATTAATTATTTAAGAATTCTATCGTTAATTGATATTGCTTACTTAATATGTCAAAAATAGTGATTTAATTATTCATTTAAAATATAATAACGCTCTGTAACTCCCCCTCAGTTTTCCCCCTTTAGGGGGTTAGGGGGCTGAGTTTTGGGGCTGAGTATTTATTTTAATTCACACTTTAACAACATAAACTTGTCCGGTTTCATAACGAACAACCACTATTTCAGTATCTTTTTCAATAAAACCATCTTCCGATATAGCGTCATAAATTTTACCTTCAACATTCACTTTTCCCGATAAACGTAAAACGGTAGCTGATTTTCCTTGTTTTCCAACTATACTTGCAGCTTCCATCGATACGCCTATATAACCCGATTTATTATCAAGTGTATTGTTTAATGCCAAGTTTCTGAATATCCCTTTTGTTCCAATTTTATTGCTTAGATAAACAATTAAAATAAAACCTAAACTAACACCACCTATCACAGTTAGTAAAGCTTTACTAATTTCTTCGTTTTTAACAAGTCTAAAATCGAAATCCAAGTTATTCAACATGCTCAATGTTAAACCGGTAATTATTAGTACAATACCTAAAATTCCGGCTATGCCAAAGCCGGGAATAACAAATAATTCGAGCGCAATTAAGACTAAACCAATTAAAAATATCAATATTTCCCAATTTGCAGCTAAACCATCCATATATAATGGAGCAAAATACAAAACTGCGGCTGTTAATGCAACTATAAGTGGAAACCCAATGCCGGGTGTTTGAAGTTCATAATAAATTCCGCCCACAATCAACATAATTAAAAGTCCCTGAATTATTGAGCTCATTAATAAACCTTTAATATCCAGCCATACACTCGGTTTAAATTCAACTATTTTATAATTATTAATTTTCAGAAACTTTTCAATCACTATTTCAACGCTTTCGGCAATTCCTTCGCAAAAGTTATTTTTTAAAGCCTCGTCTGCAGTAAAAGTCAAAGTTTTACCGGCTTCAATTATTCCTGGAATTTCAGTTTTATCGTCAACCATAGCCTCAGCAATTAATGGATTTCTCTTCCACTGAAAAACTGTATCTTTTCCATTTATCAGCGTGTCTTTGCCATGCGCTTCGGCAGTTGAACGCATGGTAGCACGCATATAGGACTGATACTTATCCGGCATTTTTTCAGCTTTTTCGTTAACCACCGTTGCGGCTCCAATACTAGCACCTTTGCGCATGTAAATTTTATCGCAAGCAATAGCTATCAATGCTCCGGCTGAAGCTGCATTGTTATTAATAAAAACATAAATAGGGATTTTAGAATTTAAAATTTTAGTCCTTATGGAGTCAGCATACAAAACTTCGCCACCATAAGTATTCATTTCAATAAGAATAAAATCGGACTTCAATTGATTGGCTTCAGCAAAACCATTTTGAATATAAAGCCAGGTGGTACTTCCAATTTCCTTCTTTAAATCAATTTTATAAACTAATTTTTCTGCAGCTGTAAGTGTCGGAAAAAACATTGTAATCAATACAAATGTGAAATATCTATAAATTATGCTCATTTGATAATATTTTTGGTTCAAATATACACAAATATAAAAAAGAACTAGTATATTTGTATCGAAAATAAAATAAATTATTTCAGAAGAGCTCTTTATTTTGTAATCTTCAGTATAGACAACTGACATCCAATTACTTAATTCTATTTCAGAAAGTTTTTTTTAAAATAACTTTTTAAAGATCAATTTACAATTAAGAAAAACGCTTAATTGAATTATTCACACGTAAAACTTGAAAAGAATGAAAAACGTTCACATTGAAAATGAACTGGTAGCACTGCAAAGTAATATGCGTAATTTTGCTTTCTCATTAACTTTAAACCGTGAAGAAGCAGAAGACCTATTACAGGACACTACCCTAAAAGTATTAGATAATCAGGAAAAATTTACTGACAATGTAAATTTTAAAGGTTGGGTTTTAACTATTATGAAGAATATCTTCATAAACAATTATCGCAGAATTGTTAGAAACCAAACAGTAGTAGATAAAACAGAAGATTTGTATCATCTTAATTTGCCGCAAAATTCAGGCTTTGATAGCCCAGAGGGTTCTTACGCAATAGGTGAAATTACAAATAGCATAAATGCATTTAGCGATGAATACAAAATTCCATTCTCTATGCACGTGCAAGGTTTTAAATACGAGGAAATAGCACAAACTATGAATTTACCTATTGGAACTGTAAAAAGTCGTATATTCCTAGCACGCAAAAGATTACAAGAACAGTTAAAAGATTATAGAGATTAAAGATACTAGAACAAAGATAAAAGAACAAAGAACAAAGATTCTAGAATAAAGACACTAGATTAAAGACTTGATAAGTTAAAATATAAGGAGAAATGGATTAATTCATTTCTCCTTTTGTATTTAACTAATTATTGATATTAAAATTCAAACTAGCAAAATTTCTCAATAATTTATATTATTTTTGAGGAAAATTTTAAAACAATAAAAACTTGTAATATATGAAAGGTATAGTACTCGCAGGTGGCTCTGGAACTCGTTTATATCCTGTAACAAAAAGTATATCAAAACAAATCATTCCGGTTTATGATAAACCCATGATTTACTATCCATTATCTGTTTTGATGCTGGCCGGAATTAAAGAAATTTTAATTATTTCTACGCCACAAGACATTCACCTTTATGAAAATTTACTTGGTACTGGTGAAGATTTGGGCATTAAACTTGTTTATGCCATTCAACCATCGCCCGACGGACTGGCTCAAGCTTTCATCATTGGAGAAGATTTTATTGGCAATGATAATGTGTGTATGGTATTGGGCGATAATATATTTTATGGTTTTGACTTTACACGTACCTTGCGTGAAGCTGCTAAATTAGAAGATGGTGCCATTGTTTTTGGATATTATGTAAATGATCCTGAACGTTACGGAGTTGCTGAATTTGATGCCAACGGTAAAGTTTTGAGTCTGGAAGAAAAACCAATGCATCCAAAATCGAATTATGCTGTAACAGGTTTGTATTTTTATAGTAATGATGTGGTTAAGAAGTCAAAAAATTTAAAACCCTCAAAACGTGGAGAGCTGGAAATCACCGATTTAAATCGTTTGTATTTAGAGGAAGAAAGGCTGAATTTGAAGATGATGGGACGTGGAATGGCCTGGCTCGATACAGGTACGCACGATAGTTTACTTGAAGCCTCAAACTTTATTGCAACCATTGAAAACCGGCAGGGATTAAAAATTGCTTGTATTGAGGAAATTGCATTCAGAAATGGTTATATAAATAAAGATCAGCTACTAAATCTTGCTGAACCATTAAAGAAAAATCATTATGGTGAGTATTTAATTAAAATTGCAAACGAAACACTTTAGTTGTATAAAACACAAGAAATCAGATCAACCGATTTTGACATTCGAATTTTGAAAATGGAAATAATAGAAACATCAATTCCTGATTTATTAATTGTAAAACCCCGTGTATTTGAAGATGCACGTGGTTTTTTCTTTGAATCATATAGCAAAAAAAACTTTGAAGCTGTCGGCATAAACATCGACTTTTGTCAGGATAATCAATCAAAATCATCTTACGGAGTTATTCGCGGATTGCATTATCAACTTCACCCATATTCGCAATCTAAATTAGTTTCGGTTGTACAAGGGGCTGTGTGGGATGTTGCCGTAGATTTACGTGCTTCTTCTCCAACTTTTGGTCAATGGTATGGCATTGAACTATCTGAAGATAATCATACTCAATTTCTTATCCCAAAAGGCTTTGCTCATGGTTTTTCGGTATTGAGTGAGACGGCAATTTTTACCTATAAATGTGATGATTTTTACAATGCAAATTTTGAAAGAGGAATCATGTATAATGATCCATCCTTAGCCATTGATTGGAAAATTCCGGCGGCAGATGCATTAATTTCAGAGAAAGATCTCAAACATTTGACATTTAAAGAGGCTGATAAAAATTTTTAATTCAAAATTGAAATATGGAAACTATTTTAGTTACAGGCAGTAACGGTCAACTCGGGAATGAGATGAGGCAAATTGCAAAATCTTATTCGCAGTTTAATTATATATATACTGATATTGAGGAGCTTGATATTTGTAACAAAACAAATCTTGAGGATTTTGTTAAATTAAATAAAGTAGATTTTATAGTCAATTGTGCAGCTTATACTGCTGTAGATAAGGCAGAAAATGATACAGAACTTTGCTACAAAATAAATTTCGAAGCCGTAAAAAATATAGCAGAAATTGCTTCGAAACATCAAATAAAAGTAGTTCATATTTCAACCGATTATGTTTTTGATGGTACAAATTACATTCCTTATACCGAAGAAGATCAGGTTTGCCCTTACACTGTTTATGGGAAATCAAAACTGGCTGGTGAACAAATTCTGATTGAAAATTGTAAAGATGCTGTAATAATTCGTACATCGTGGTTATATTCTTCTTTTGGTAATAATTTTGTTAAAACCATGATTAAATTAGGGAAAGAACGTGATTCATTGAACGTCATTTTTGATCAGATTGGCACGCCAACTTATGCTGCTGACTTGGCCGATACCATTATGAAAATCTTAATCCATGAAAATTTCACGGCCGGAATTTATCATTTTTCTAACGAGGGAGTATGCAGTTGGTATGATTTTACAAAGTCAATTCACCGAATTTCAGGAATAAATTGCAATGTAAAACCCATAGAATCAAAGGAATATCCTACACCAACACCCCGGCCGCATTTCAGTGTATTAAACAAAGCAAAGATTAAATCAACTTATGGTCTGACTATTCCACATTGGGAAGAAAGTTTGGAGAAATGTTTAAAACTGATGAATGATTAAACTGATTTTCAGAATTTAAAAATTTTGAAGTATATAAAAAAAGCGAATCGATTTTTACACGATTCGCTTTTTTAATTATTTTTTCAAAAGGAGGTATTTGCTTATTTTTTTACTTCATCAAGTGCAATTCCATAAGATGCAACTCCTAAAGCAAAATACTCGATGGCGCCGGTTGGCTTGTACTGTGTAGCTAGTGAAGCTCTTTTTATACCGGTACGATGTGTTGGATTTGCATTGTAATATGATTGCCATGTTCCGGCAGGAGCATTTGCTCCAACAGTTTCAGGACTACGATACGCCCAGTAAAGCTTATTGGATTCATTATCAACTACTATTCCGGTTATATATTTCGATTCATCGTCCATAGGTGCATTGTCGATAAGCTGAACATTTGTACCACTCATATTAGAAACCCACAAACCAATTTTATCGGCAGGTGCTGTGGCCGAAAAATAAATTCGCTGGTTAATTTTATCGATAACAAATGCACGTATTGCATAATTGCTAAGTATTGCACCCAAAGCAGGAACGGCTGTACCTGAGTTTACATCGGTCACAAGAATATCATTTGGATAAAAACGATAAATTCCCCTACCTGTTCCACCTTTAGCCCAAAAATATGCCTGATCATAAAATGCAAATCCACCACTTGGTTGATTTAGTTCCATTCCATGATTAAAATAACCCAGTCTGTTTGACTTAATAAAATAATAGGGGACATTTACTTGATTGTTAATGCTTCCTTTCCAATCAAAAGCTCCGATAGTAGAGTTTTTGGCAATTTTATAAATAAATTCACTGAAATCTGTCCAATAAATATTGGTATTATCAACAAAGGCATTAAAAAACCCAAAATGAGAACTTAAGCCTCTATTATGAATAATCTCAGTTGAAGAATTGTTTGCAAGGTTAACCACCCTGATATTTCCATCTCCTTTGGTATCGGTGAGCCAATTTGTTTTATATTTGACATCTGAACCAGCATCAAAAATGTAAAGTTGGTTTGACATGGCATACATATTGAAAGAGTGAGTGCCGGAGAGGATATTTATTTCGGAATAATCCTCCTTGCCATTTTCAATAATACGTTGCCTTAAAATTTTACCATTCATTTGAGTCATTAACAAACTCTTTGACTTTACATCATTCACAAAAACTGTGTCCTTGATAATAGTATCCAACTCAGTTCCCATTTTTAAATGTAGGCTGATATATTCGTTCACATTTTTTTTATTGAAATACACTTCTACTTCATTGGCAGTTGACTTTCCGTTAGTTAAATTACCCACAGCATTTGATGAAAAAGTCCATTCGTAAGTTATTGTCAAATTTTTTGGATTATAAATAAGCAAACTGAATTTAGCATTTTGATAATATTTAACTGAATCAACGTTCTTATAAATAGTTGGTATACTGTCGACTACAGTAATATTTAATGATCTAACAAAATGTTTGTTTGAATCAACCATAAGTTTAACCGTATAAATTCCAGGTTCTTTGTAGATATAAGTTGGACTTTTAGAAGTAGATTTACTACCATCACCAAATGTCCATGTCCAGTTTTTAACTTCCCAGTCTTTATCACCTGTTGTAATATTCGTAAATGTTATTTTCTGGCCACATTTTGGCGTTGTCGGAGCATAAGTAAAGTTAGCTTCAACATTATCGCTGCAACTAAAAAAAGAAAAAATCATCACGTTGAAAATAGCAAATAATAATAGTTTGGTTCTCATATTATTGAATTAAATATATTAGTTAAAATTCATTTATAACAAATAAGTTGCAAATATAATCATTTCTATTCGGAGCTGCTTACAATAGTTAAATATAAGTTGTTAATTATATATATAAAAATGAAAATGAAAAAAACGAATTGATAAAATCACTATATTTACATCCTATTTTTATGATAATATAGAAAAAACAAAATTAAGGTTGAAAGCTTATGGGCACAAAAAAGAATTTCGTATTAGACACCAATGTTATACTTCATGATTACAAATGCATACAAAACTTTGAAGAAAATGATATTTATATCCCAATAGTAGTTTTGGAGGAGTTGGATCATTTTAAAAAAGGTAACGAACAAATAAATTTTAACGCAAGGGAATTTACACGAGAACTTGACCTAATTGCTAACGAAGATCTTTTTAAAAAAGGGGCAGAACTAGGTAAAAATAAGGGTCGATTATTCATTCTAACTGGTGGAGAATATCCCGATATTATTGCTAAATCATTTATAGAGAAAAATTCGGATCATAGAATTTTAGCTTCAACCTATACTTTGCGTGAGCAAAAGAAAAATAGCAAAACAATTTTGGTAACTAAGGATATTAATCTTAGAATGAAAGCCTTATCAATAGGTATTGAAGCTGAGGATTATATCAATGACAAAGTAACGAATATCAATATTTTTGAAAAAGCACATGAGGTTTATACTAATATTTCTGCCGAAATAATCGACCGACTATATAGTGGTGATGGTAGTATACATATTAATGAATTAGATTTTGCTTCTGATATTGAGCCACAAGACTGTTTTGTACTTAAAAGTATAAGGTCAAGTGCATTGGTGCGTTATAACCAAGAAACCGGCTTGGTAAAACGGATTGAAAAGGAAAGATGTTTTGGAATAGAAGCTAGAAATGCTGAACAAGCCTTTGCGCTGAATGTACTACTAGATGATGATGTGAAATTAGTAGCCTTAACCGGAAAATCGGGCACAGGTAAAACGCTTTTGGCATTAGCAGCAGCTTTGCATAAAAACGAAAGTTACAAGCAAATTCTTTTAGCTCGTCCAATTGTGGCATTGGCTAATAAAGATTTAGGTTTTTTACCTGGCGATGAACAACAAAAGATTGCACCTTATATGCAACCCTTGTTTGATAACTTGAATGTAATAAAGCACAATTTTTCGTATCAAGGCAAAGAAATTCGTCAAATTGATGAAATGCAGCGCAATCAACAATTGGTTATTGAGGCTTTGGCATATATAAGGGGCAGAAGTTTAAGCGAAACTTTTTTTATTGTTGACGAAGCACAAAACCTGACCCCACATGAGATTAAAACAATTATTACCAGAGCAGGAGAAGGGACGAAAATTGTTTTTACCGGTGATATTCAGCAAATTGACTCGCCTTATTTAGATATGTTCTCCAATGGATTGGTATATATGATAGATAGAATGCATGGACAAAATATTTTTGCGCACATCAATTTGGTTAAAGGTGAACGTAGCTTTTTATCTGAGTTGGCAAGTAATTTGCTTTAATGAACTACACCCCAAACCTGCCCCCTAACCCCCTAAAGGGGGAATTTTTGCGGGGTGCTGGTAACTCATTAGTATGTGACACTCGTTTTAAAAACACTTGATTTTCGTTTGAGTTTATTTTCTTAACTAATCAACTTTCTATTTTATTCAACTTTTTTATTTTAGTTATAAACTGAATATCAGCTAATAGATTTGACTTTCAACTTTATAAAAATACAGACAGGCTATAATTATAGCCTGTCTGCATGCAAAATTAAATAAAAAACGTAAACCGTAAACAGAAAAATTTAATGCGCTAATAATTAAGTACTCAGCATTTCTCCATAAGTGCAGAGCGTTTATTTTGTAGTAAATTTCTAAATTAAATGACAATTAAAATGCCATAAATAGAAATTTAAAGAATGATTAAATATTTAATAGCGCTCTAGAACTCCCCCTTCAGGGGGTTGGGGGGCTTGAATCATTAAGCTAATAATTATTGTTCTTTCCAATCATTAACAATGTCTAAAAACTTTGATCTATAACCATTGGGGTCGAAGTTTTTTGCATTTTTACCTAAGTCCTGTATCAATTTTTTGTTGGCCGACCCTTTATATTTTGATTCTTTTAAAATCAGGCCAAATGACGTAATTGCCGCTGCAAAACGTATGTTTTCGGAAGCTGTTGCAATGGATTGAGGAATAGAATTGACATTATGTTGCAACAATCTACTTTCAGTTTCATTGGGTTTTTTATAACGAAAATCGAACTGTGCATAATTTCCAGCCGATAAATTGTCGGTCAATATTACTTCGTAAAGTGCTGTTATTGTTTGAGATGAACCAATTTCACCGGCATCTATAGTGTCGTTCACGAAATCTTCTTTTTTTAAAGCCCTATTTTCATAACCAATTAAACGATATGAATTTACCTTGTCAGGATTAAAAGTTATCTGGATTTTTGAATCCTTGGCGACAGTGTAAAATTTAGCTTTTTCGTTGATGAAAATTTTTACCAATTCCTGTGCTCCATCTATGTATTCGTAATTCCCATTTCCTTTATTGGCAATTTGTTCCATCATATTGTCGTTTAAATTCCCAGTTCCGACACCTAAAACAGTTAAATAAACGCCACTTTTACGTTTTTCTTCAATAAGTTTCACCAATTCTTCTGTTGATGATGGTCCAACATTAAAATCACCATCGGAACCAATAATAATTCTATTGTTTCCATTTGTAATAAAGTTTTGCAATGCAATTTCATAAGCGGTTTTAAGACCTTCGGCTCCGGCAGTTGAACCACCTGCTCCGAGTTTGGCAATGGCTTTTTTAATGGTCGATTTTTCATCACCCGAAGTAGATTTTAAAAGTACGGCAGCTGCACCGGCATAAGTTACAATGGCTACTTTGTCTTTATCTCTTAAATTATCTACCATTAAATTAAATCCAGACTTTAGCACTTCAAGCTTCTCTGGTGAACTCATTGATCCTGAAACATCTATTAAAAACACATAATTTGAATTTGGCAATTCATTTTCCGGAATCGTTTTTCCCTTCATACCTATTCTAATTAAGTGATGTTCGGCGTTCCAAGGGCAAACAGCAAGTTCCGAATTAAGTCCAACATTTTCATTTGCTGTTGGTTCAGCATAATTGAATGTAAAATAATTAATGAATTCTTCGATTCGTACCGCTGCTTTAGGAGGTAATTGTCCTAAATTCATAAATCTGCGCATATTGGCATAAGCGCCTCCATCTGCATCGACAGAAAATGTTGAAACAGGTTCTTCAATCACTTTAATAAATGGATTTTCATCATAGTCTTTGTATTTTTCTGTTACAACTTCTTCTTGATATTCAGCCAAATTCCCAGATAAGTAATTGCTATCATAGCTTGATGTACAAGAACTTACTAAAATCAGAGATAAACAAGAAATAAGTACTTTTAAAAAATTATTCATGATAATTAAGCTTAAATTGTTAATGTAATAATAAAATCATTAGTTGCATAGTATGATGCAATATATTTTATTTACGTTGCAAACAACATAAATAAAAAAACCACATTTAATTAAAAATGTGGTTTTATAGTGTCAAATATTTAATTATCAGTTAATTGACAACTCATCAATTAACAAAATGCTTTTTCCATTTTTCTGATTATTGCCTGTAAACATACCTGCATTTTTGAAAACTACTTTAACGAATTTTGTCTGAATAGGCGTAAAAATAATTTTTGGTCGTATTATTTTCCATTCATTTGTGATTTCATTTTGAAGGTTTAAATTTGCTGTTTGCGAATAATTATTTCCATCAGTTGATGTAAAAATATTTATTTCAGGACTTATTAACCCTCGCAATGAAGGTACAGATAGGATTCCAATGGATATTTCTTTGATTAAAGTTAGTTTATCAAACTCATACAAAACCTCATGATCATTATCACCAGTTAAACCAACCCAGTCATTGGTTGTTTTAGTTGAACCGATGATGCCGTTTGTCAAAGCAAATTCGCTTCCACCCTTGTACCATGAATTCAGGTTGTTAACTTTGTATTTTTCACCGCTAATTTTGCTCTGAATCAAAGGCTTAACATATAGAGGACCTTGTTTTTTTCCATTAGCATAAGCCTGGGCTTTAAGTAAAACGCTTTTGTCAATTATTAAATTTGATTTATATAATTTTGAGTTATTATTTGGAATAGTGCCATCGAGGGTGTAGTAAATTTTTGAAAACGGGTTATCGGTAAATAATACAAGTTCTAATTTATTATTTTCCAATGCCTTAATCGTAGATTGTATTTCGTAAAATACTTTTGCTGCATTAATATTTTGCACATTATACCTGTCAATTTCTTTGGGCATATTCTGTTTAAATCTGTTCCAGTCTTTGTTAGCTGCTAAAGTCCAAAGTACTTCAGCCATAGCCGAAACACGTGGAAAAGTCATATACTCAAGATGTGAATCGGAAGCGATATATTCAGTCCAAACATTAGCCTGAGCACCAATAATATATTTTGATTCATTAGCATTTAATTCTGCCGGAACAGGTTCAAAACTATATACCTTACTTAATGGCGTGAATCCTCCAATTGCTATAGGTTGAGTATCGGGGTTTCCCTGATAATGATCGAAATAACAATGAGTTCCGGGAGTCATAATTACATCGTGACCAGCTTTAGCGGCTTCTATACCTCCTTGAATTCCTCTCCACGACATAACTGTGGCATTGGGCGCTAATCCGCCTTCCAGAATTTCATCCCAACCTATAATTTTTCGTCCTTTGGAGTTTACAAACTTCTCAATTCTTTGCACAAAATAACTTTGTAAACCATGCTCATCTATCAAATTATGAGTTTTGATTATATTTTGACAATCTTCGCATTTTTCCCAGCGAGTTTTAGGACATTCATCTCCACCAATATGAATATATTCCGAGGGGAAAATACTTATCACTTCGGTTAGTACATCTTGAAGAAACGAAAATGTAGTATCCCTCGGACAGAAAACGTCTTCAAAAATGCCCCATTTTGTTGCAACTTTTATTTTTTCTTGGGTACATGATAAAAAAGGATATGCCGCTATGGCAGCCATAGCATGTCCCGGCATCTCAATTTCGGGAATAACAGTTATAAATCGTTCGGCTGCATAGCGTACTATTTCGCGAGCCTCATCTTGTGTGTAAAATCCGCCATAAGGAGTATTATCATATTTCTGTGGAAAATTTTGATAATAATGTCCAATTAAAGTTTCATCCCTGCGTGACCCAATTTGAGTGAGTAGTGGATATTTTTTGATTTCAATGCGCCAACCCTGATCGTCGGTTAGATGCCAGTGAAATCTGTTGAGTTTACGAACGGCCATGGCATCGAGATATTTTTTTATTTCATTGACAGAAAAGAAATGCCGACTTACATCCAAATGTAATCCACGATATTTAAAACGTGGATAATCACTAATTTCAACACAAGGCAAAGTCAATTTTGTTTGTTTATTAAGTTTATTGGCATAAATATTTGCAGGAAATAACTGATATAGAGTCTGAATGGCGTAAAAAAATCCATTGGCTTTGGCTGCTTGAATAAGAATTGATCGAGGAGTGATTTGAATATGATATGATTCATTTTTAAACGAATCAACTAGCTGAAAAACAATGGATTTACGGCTTTGATTTGATTTTTCAGTTTTAATTTTAAAAACACTTCCGCCAACTGTATTTATTTTATCGATAAATTGTGAAACTACCATTTTAATAGCCGGATTCCCATTCTCCAGTATTATATCTGTTTGATTATCAATGATAAATTGTCCATTATTTTTAGTAATTTGCTGAGGATAAGGGATGATATTGATAGAAAAACAATTGATAGTAGATAGCGTTAATAAAACGAATAAAAACTTCCGGAGACTTGTCATAAATTTTATTTTTTAATTATTGATGATAATAATGCTATTATACAAACTAACGATGTATTTTATTGCAAATATAGGAAATAATTGCATAAATTATTTATAAATAATCAAAAGTATTTACTTTTGATATGATTGTTAATTCTAACTCATGAAAATGAATTTACATAATAGAATGTCATTCAACGTAATGAATAGAGGTTTGAGTTTAGTTTTATGCAATGAAAATCAAAATTAAAAAAGCGAAACCCTATTCACAGTATGAATTAAGTTTCGCTATAAATTGAAATAAATAATTTTAAAAAGATATGATAGTTTTAAATACCAAATTCAGCTTTTATATCATTTACTTTATCTGTTTTTTCCCAAGTAAATAATTCCACCTTACGGCTTATTTCATTGCCATTTCCATCTTTAAAATATTTGGTAACTTCCACTGGTGTACGGCCCACATGACCGTAGGATGCAGTTTCCTCGTATATAGGGTTGCGAAGTTTTAATCTTTCTTCAATGGCTTTTGGTCGCATATCAAAAAGTTTTTCGATTTTTAATGCTATTTCACCATCTGATAATTTAACTTGCGCAGTACCATAAGTATTTACATATAAATTCATGGGTTTTGCAACACCAATTGCATAAGCCACTTGTACCAAAACTTCGTTGGCTAAGCCGGCTGCTACAATGTTTTTAGCAATATGTCGGGCTGCATAAGCTGCCGAGCGATCTACTTTGGAAGGATCTTTACCAGAGAAAGCTCCACCGCCATGTGCACCTTTTCCACCATAAGTATCCACAATGATTTTACGACCGGTAAGTCCGGTATCGCCGTGTGGGCCACCAATCACAAATTTTCCTGTTGGATTTACATGTAATGTATAATCGTCTTTAAACAATTGTGCAAACTGAACATCCAATGCTTTTACGCGAGGAATCAAAATGTTTTTAACGTCTTCTCGTATTTTTGATAACATTTCGTTGTCAGCTACTTCTTCCGATTTTGTTTCAGAAGGTTTTACAAAATCATCATGTTGAGTAGAAACAACAACTGTATGCACTTTAACCGGCTGATTATTATCATCGTACTCTATTGTTACTTGCGATTTAGAGTCAGGACGTAAATAAGTCATTTCCTTGCCTTCGCGGCGAATGGCAGCCAATTCTTCTACCAAAGCATGAGATAAATCCAAGGCAATAGGCATCAAGTTTTTTGTTTCGTTAGTGGCATATCCAAACATCATTCCCTGGTCGCCAGCTCCCTGATTCATAGGATCTTCACGTTCAACTCCGCGGTTAATATCACCCGATTGCTCATGTAAAGCTGAAAAAATTCCGCATGCATTACCGTCGAACATATATTCGCTTTTGGTGTATCCTATGCGATTAATTACGCGGCGTGTTACGGCTTGCACATCGATATAAGCCGATGATTTTACTTCGCCTGCTAAAACAACCTGTCCGGTAGTTACCAGTGTTTCACATGCTACTTTTGAACTTGGATCAAGTGCCAAAAAATTATCAAGAATGGCATCTGAAATTTGATCGGAAACTTTATCCGGATGTCCTTCAGAAACCGATTCGGATGAAAATAAATAACCCATAATTGTAAGAATTAATAAATTTTGTTTTTAATATTTTGCTATTTGACAAAAAAATTAGGATGATAATTGAATTTAATCATCAAACAAAATAAAGGGGAGTTTGTTTTTGTAGGACTTTGTAAGGCGCAGAAAATGTGTTTGCAATTTAGCATTTTTTTCTGTGGTTGCAAGCGGTCCAAATCTTTCCACATTTATTTCGGCTACAAAAGTAATGAAATTTATTATATTAATTAGCAGATACTTTTTTTTAATGTAATATTTCAATTATATATACCCTTAAACCTGCCTCCTAACCCCCTAAAGCGGGAATTATAAGGAGGAATTTATAATAATAAATATTTTCGATAAAATCACTGGATTTATAAGTTTTAATATTCAGCATGACTACTTTAAATTCAAAATCATACTTTTTTGACTTTAAAATGATAAAAATGCCAATTTTGGGGCAAATAACAAGTTTTTGAGAGTTTATTTTACTAAAATAGTTATGTTTATAGAATTTATTTTATAATCTTTAATTGATTTACATTCAGCTGATATGTTGTTGATAATCAACATGCAGCTATCTGTTTTCTGAACAAGTATTTTATTATTTGCCGTTTCATCATTATCATTTAGGTACAAGTTGGCTATAATATTTTGAAGTGGGAATACTGTTTGATTTTTATTCAATAGATTGTTAATTTCAAGATTGTTTTTTACCAGTACGATTTTAAATTCTTTGTTTTTGAAAAGTAAATTATCATCATTTCTATATTCAATATTTTTAATCAATTGAGTATATCCTTGTATATCAAACACTTTATTTTCCGATAAAATTATATTCAAATACTTTGTTTTTGTTGTCAAATTAAAATTATTTACTCCCAATGATTCAGTTATTTCAAATATACCTGTTTTTTTGCGGTTATCATTAAATGATTTTTGCCAGTTTTCTTTGCCAAAAGTATTGTAATAATAATTTATTTTATCGGAGATTTTTTCGGCTATACTATCATTAATGCCTAATTTATTATTCTTGTTATCAACTAGTTTGTCATTTCTGTACAATTTATTTTCGGTTAAAAGAATACTGATATCTTTTTTTACAATCTGTTTTGTAACAGCAAAAACACTCCAAGGACCTACTGATGATATAAATAATACTGCTGCGTACGAAATTATCAACCAACGTAAATGCTTTGATTTTGAAATAATTAGATAAATGCTAGCGCCATACAACCATATGTTGAAAATGAGCACATAAATTCGGTTTATTGAAAAGCCATAGTCGAGAATACGTCTTCCCAATCCTATCGACATTAGAATAATTAACGGAAAAAGGAGTATTGAAAAATTTTGATTTAAAAACCTGACAACTTTATTATCAGAAATTGGAAATAATATAAACTTTGCAAAATATCCACCAAGAGCTAAAATTGAAACTAAAGTGGTAACCCAGCCGTTAGGTAATTTCCAGCTAATTATAATTTTAAATAAATAGAAATACAAAATTACAAGATATACACCCAGTATAGGTAAAAAAACATATAAGCCTAATATCTTCAAGAACTTATTGAAAACTGGCTTTTCGTTGTATAATTCTGTTTTGTTAGGTATATTCATTAGGAAATAAATAGGCGCAACAATTAAAAAACATGTAACTGCCAGATTTCCAAATATTTTATCATCAATTTTTACTTCAAAAAGCATTTCAATAGCATAAATTGCCAGACTCAATCCGCCTTGAAGTATAGAAGTGTAAATAAGTGTAAATAATAATTCGCGCGTAATTTTTTCAGAAAAAATCCAGAATGAGGTGTCAGATTTTTTTCTGAAATACAAAACAAAGTAAATACTTAAAATTGAAGCAATTAAAATTGCAGCAAATTGCATCATTTCCCACTCAACTTTGTGGTTGAAAAACAAAAAACAATAGGCACCAACTGCTCCAAGTGGTATAATAAATGTCAAAACGCGTGCTATGCGATTGGTTGCAAATTGCAGAAAAAGCGTTGCAGCTAAGGATATAAATATTGAAAGAATAAAATATGCCCAGATATTAAAACCCTGTTCAAATTTTTTATCATTAATTTCGAGATAAGCCATTATAGCTAACCCAATTACGAAAATTAATACTACATGAAAACGAAAAAATACAGCTAGTAAGTTTTCAGTTAAGGATTTGAAATTAAGTTTTTTCATAAAAAGAATTTTTTAGAAGACATTGACCCCCAACTCCCAAATGGGGGTTAAGACCAAGTTTTTGAAACATATAAACACAAAATGCAGAACTTGAAACTTCTATTTGAGTGAGACGGAACTCGTTATCCCAACTCCAAATTTCTATTTGACTGAGTCGGAACTCAGTCAACCTGCAAAATCGCTTCAATTTATTTAATTTCAAAAATAAATACAGATTTAGCCGGTATCAAAAGTGCTTCATTTATTGCGTTTCCCTGATTTGAAACAATGTTAATAGCTTTCGATTTGCCGACTAACATTTCATTAAAACGTTCAGTAAATACTTGTTTTTCAGTCAGATTGTTGTTGGCAATAACCATAATTGTTTTAGAATCATTGTATCTGAAATATACATAAATACCATCGTAGGGTATAAATTGCATCATTTTACCATTATGTAGTACCGAATTGTTTTTTCTATAATTCAATAAAGTTTTAGTATAGTTGAAAATCTCATTTTCTTCAGTTGTACGTCCAGTAGGTGTGAATGCATTTCTTTTGTCTGTTTTCCAACCACCAGGAAAATCAAATCGATGTCCTTCATAACTTCCAGCTATTCCGTCAAGCATAATTTCGGTGCCGGCGTAAATTTGAGGATAACCACGCGTAGTAATAAGCAACGCCAAACCCATTTTAAATTTGGCTAAATCACGTTTTACAGCAGTTGAATATCTGTCAATATCATGATTGTCGAGAAAATTCATAATTAAATTTGTGTTTGGATACACAAAATCCTGGGCATAGTGTGCATAAAAGCGTGCCATACCACTTTCCCAGCCTTCTTGTTCGTTTACAGCGCTTGAAAAAACATCTTTCAAACAAAAATCCATCACACTTTGAAGCCGGGAATCAAAGCCATTTTTATTTTTATTACCACTTTGATAAAAAGCAACTTCTGCCGGAGTTTTAACCCAACATTCGCCCACAACATTCATTTTTGGATACTCTTCTCGTATGGATTGAATGAAATTTGCTGCCACTTGAATGTTGTTGTATGGGTAAGTATCCACACGCATACCATCAATATTGGCATATTCAATCCAATAAATATATACTTGTTTCAGATAGTCGAATAAAAGCTGATTGTTTAGATTAAAATCAGGCATATTGGGTGCAAACCAACCTCGTGTAAGTCGCTCTAAATCAGATTTTGAAGCATGAGGGTCAGTCCATGCAGTCATTCTGTAATTTGAAGAGGTAAATGAAGGCCACTCGTTAAACCAATCTTTTGCAGGTTTATCTTTTAACCACCAATGTGCTGAACTGCAATGATTTGGTACTACATCGATTATTAGTTTTAAACCATTTGCATGACAAGTATCAGCTAATCTTAAATAATCTTCGTTTTTGCCCAAACGTGGATCAATTTTATAATAATCGCTGCATCCATAATGATGATAACTGTAATTAGAATCATTATTATCAAAAAGTGGAGTAGTCCAAAGTGAAGTAATTCCTAAATTAGCTAAATAAGGTATTTTGCTTATAATCCCTTCAATATCACCACCATGGCGTGCCCCTGGAATGGCGCGATTAACTCCTTGGATATATCCTTTTATAGAGTCGTTTAGCGGATTTCCGTTTGCAAACCTATCAGGCATAAGTAAATACACCGCATCGGCTTCTGTAAAACTTTCTCGATTTGAAGATTCATGTCGGCGGGATTTAAGTTCGTAAACCAAATTTTGTTTATGTTTGCCTTTAGTCATTACAATACTGAATTTTCCGGCTTGTGTACCTTTTTCGATATTCAAATAAAGGAACACATAGTTTGTATTGTCAGTCAACTCTTTACGATTGATACTAACACCTGGATAATTAATTTTAAATTCTGCCTGACTAATTTCTTTGCCATAAATCAACAGTTGCAAAACGGGATTTTTCATGTCAGTCCACCAAAAAGTAGGCTCTAAACGTTGAACCCAAGCAACTTGTTTTTTTGCGGAAATTTGAGGAGACAGAGCTATTAAAACAAAGAATATCAATAATTTATTTAGTAATTTCATAATTTTAAAAAGTTAATATTAGAGCAAAGAGCAAAGAGCAAAGACAAAAGAACAAAGACAAAAGAACAAAGACAAAAGAATCAAGACAAAAGACAAAATGAACAAAAACAGGAAATGGAATTGAACAGTATTTCCAAATTTTCAAACCTCAAACTTTCAAACTAATATTTGACAGTGTCGGAACTCTGTCATCCTGACCCCCAACCCCCAAATGGGGGCTTTAAGACCAAGTTTTTTAAACCCGAAACATCAAACCCGAAACCCGAAACATGAAATGCGAAACGTAATGCTTTAACTCTTCACTTCTTTTTGACTTTCTTGAAGCACCTCAACTAATTGATTATTAATGTAAAGTTCTATTTTATCGCCTTT
>CAMBSB010000100.1 GCA_945870155.1 Paludibacter jiangxiensis
TGGTATTGGAATCAGCTCCGCCAGTTGGTCCAAGTGAAACATTTAATAGTGTTCAAACGCCGTTTAAACAGGAATCAGGTTTAGTTTAACAAATAGTTTTTTGTATGATAATAAAAATTCAGGTCATCATATCGAATCACTCACTTCCCACGCACTTAACCAACAATTAGTTGCTAATTCCAAATTGAATACATCTAATAGCTATCCAAAAAACAATTCGGATCATTTGATAGTTATTTCAAACACACATACACCCCATAAAATCAGTAATTAACCACTGATAAATCAACAAAAGAAGAATAAAAGCAAGTTTGTTCGATTTTCATGCATACACGAATAATTTATAATACCACCACATAGTTCGAATGCACCCATTCATTATCACCTATCTTATACCATAACCCTTCCTGTCCTGTTTTAGTTACTATGTCGCCTGAGTTTAGTTTGCGTTTTATCGGGTAGTTCGTCCCGCTTCCAGTCCGTACATTTAAAGTAGCGGTGTTTACCCTAAGTTTTACGGTATCATTGTTATCGTTGGTTGTATCGTCAATTTCCAGTTTAAACTGTTGCCACATTTCTTCATCAAGCATCATTTTAGGGCAGTCCTTTCCGGTTATATCAAAGTGTCGGTAAACATTAGCGGTATTTAAGTTATGCGCTTTTAGCAAGTACCATGTAAGTTCAATGGTATTTTGTCGGGTAACAGAAAAATCACTGTCCGAATTCACACACATTTCAATACCAATCATATAATCGTTTGGTCTACCGCTGCGCGGTATGCCAATTTCGGTATATATTAACTCTTTATATCCTGCTTTTGAGCCAACATGATAACCCACTTCATCATCGGGAATACATCGGATAATTTGCTTATCATCCACTACATAATGCGCCGAAGCCGAAATCTTTACCTTTTCGCCGTTTTTCTTAGTCAGGTATTGGTCCGAATTAAAATACCGTGCATTAGCCAGCGCGTTAGCACCCTTATTCGTGTTCGCAGTCCAGTGAATTATTATAGCTTTTAAAGCGGTAAGTTTCCGAAATGAGCGGTTCTTACTTAGTAGTTGGTCAGTAATTTCAATCATATTTTTGTTTGGCTTTTAATGGTTACGCGGATTTTCGCTGATTGAGCGGATATGTGCGGATTTCGTTTTTCAATTTATTGAAAAATCAATCAAAAACAATCCGTATTAAAATTTTCTTTATCAGTCCCCATCCGCTCAATCCGTTTAATCCGCGTTCCTATTTCTTTCTTATTCCCCTTTAGGGGCTAGGGGCAGCTTTATTGATTCACATCTTCATCATCCTGCCGTTGGTCGGCAGTAACAGCCGTAAACAAACTATCAGCCGTTAAGTTATTCCCCTTTTCCAATAAATTATTTTCAATCTGCTGTTTATTATAAATAGCCTTACGCATATTTTTGAAGTACAAAACCGTATTCAACAAGTCGTGAAAAAACTTCGAACCCTGACTCAAAAACAATCCGGTAATAATGCAACCAACCACCCCTTTAAAAGTCAGCAGCGTAAGAGGTTCGATTTTACTATTTTCGGAAATCAGCATAAAAAAGTCAGCATTACAAACCAGCGCCACCGCTATCCCAATCACTCCGGTAAGCAATTGCATAGTACGTTCACGTTTCTTTTCGCCAACCACATCGCCAGCCTTATCAGCCAACGAGCGCACATGCAACTTAATAAAATTCGCTATTTTCTCGGTTATTAAACTCAACATAAACAAAGTGAGGGTGATAGAAATGATTTGGTTTTCCATAAGAATAAAATAAATTATTTTCGACTAAATAATAATGAGAACTTAGCACATGACTAAAATTAGATATTACTTGCAATATACTGAATTACAAAGGTATAGTTTGACTGATACTTTCGGAAACGGACTGACCTTGTCCGGTGAGCCGAAAAACAAGTGAGGTAGGCGGTTAAAAATCGTCCTTGTTTGAGTTCCGACGTATTCCGTCGGAATGAGTTTGGACGATTTGAGCCTACCGAGCGCAAGTTTTTCGAGTGAAGCGGGCGTAGTCTTGACTTTTTTTGCATACTTTTTTGTGTCAAGACAAAAAAGTATGTGGGGTATGGGGCAAAGCCCCACATTTAAATAACATCTAACTAGTGAATTTAATACGTTTTGAAATTTTTTGTCATGTATTAAGAAATCTCCTACTAAAAAGAAAGGATAGCCCAAAATGCGCTATCCTTTCTTATTTTTAATTAAAAATGTAATTGATGAAATCGCATGTTTTATTTCTTTGCATTTTTTCGTGATACGCTATGTTTGCGTCCATAAAAGAAATAAATTACAAAACCTATCAACATCCAAATTATTAATCTCATCCAGGTATCACCTGGCAACGATGCCATTTGAATTATACAAATTAGTGCACCTGCAATTGGAACAAGTGGTACCCAAGGTGTTTTGAAACCTCTTTTTACATCCGGTTCTTTTTTTCTTAAAATGATTATTCCTATACTAACAATTACAAACGCGAATAATGTACCTATAGAAACCATTTCGCCTAATAAACCTATGGGGAAAAGACCAGCAAAAAAAGCAGCTACACTGCCGGTTACAATTGTTGTAATATGAGGTGTTTTATACTTATTATGCGTCTTTGCAAAACTCTTCCACAATAAACCATCGCTTGCCATGGTGAAAAATACACGCGATTGACCTAATAAAAGAACTAGTACTACAGAGCTTAATCCGGCTATAGCACCGATTTTAATAATGGGTCTCAACCAAACTAAACTTTGTCCGGCATGATTGATAGCCAAAGCAATTGGTGCTTCTACATTTAAATATTTATAGTTAAGTATTCCGGTAAGAACCAAACTCACTGCAATATATAAAATAGTACAAATAAGTAATGAAAAAAGAATTCCTCTTGGCACATCTCTCTTTGGATTAATTGCCTCCTGTGATGTCGTTGACACAGCATCAAAACCTACATATGCAAAAAAGACTACAGCAGCACCGGTTAATATTCCCGACCAACCAAATTGACCTGAATCAATTGACAAGTATTTTGTAAAATCTAAAAAATTAAAACCTGACCAATCATAATTTCTTATATCATGTGAATTGTATGGTATAAAAGGTTGCCAATTGCTTGTATCTATATGAGAAATTCCAAAACCAATGAAAAGTAAAATAACTGTAACCTTAATTAATACAATTATATTGTTGAATTTGGCTGATTCTTTTATTCCAATAACAAGTAATGTTGTCATCAATGCTACAATAAACATAGCTGGAAAATTGATTATCGCACCCGACGAATGCCATCCATTATGATCAAAAATTAATGGACTTTGAGACAAAGCTGATGGAATAACTATTCCAAAATCGGCTAAGAAACTGGTAACATACCCACTCCAACCAACAGCTACTGTTGCCGAACCAAATAAATATTCCAAAATCAAATCCCAACCAATTATCCAGGCAACAAATTCACCCATTGTAGCATATCCATAAGTATATGCACTCCCCGATACAGGTATCATAGATGAAAACTCGGCATAGCAAAGTCCGGCTAACAAACAACCAAAAGCCGAAATAACAAATGATAATGCAACTGCAGGCCCTGCATGAAGTGCAGCAGCTGTTCCGGTTAATACAAATATTCCTGCTCCAATTACACAACCAACTCCCAATAAAGTTAGGTTTGTTGCATTTAAATGTCGCTTCAACGAATTGTGATTATTGTCTGCCTGCTCATCGAGCTCTGCCAATGTCTTTCTAATAAAAAGATTTTTATCCATAAATTAATTTTACAAAATTCTTATAAACACAAAAGGTTTCTTTATTTAAGAAACCTTTTGAACCTACTAAATATTAATTATGCAAGTTTTTCTAAATTCTCAGTATTATCTTTGATTTCTTGATCTGATAATGAATAATTCATTAAATCACCTGCTAGATATTGATCATAAGCTGTCATATCTACTAAACCATGTCCTGAAAGATTGAACAAAATTGTTTTACTAACACCTTCTTCTTTGGCTTTTAATGCTTCACTTATAGCAGCTGCTATAGCGTGTGCCGATTCGGGTGCAGGAACAATTCCTTCGGTTTGAGCGAATAAAACGCCCGCTTTAAACGAATCTAATTGTTCAATATCAACTGCTTCCATTAAATTATCTTTCAACAACTGACTTACTAGAGAACCAGCTCCATGATAGCGCAATCCACCTGCATGTATGTGAGCCGGTGCAAAATTATGTCCTAAAGTAAACATTGGCAGTAAAGGAGTGTAACCGGCCTCATCTCCAAAATCATATTCAAAAACCCCACGCGTTAATTTTGGACACGAAGAAGGTTCAGCTGCAATAAACCTGGTTTTCTTGCCAGCTTTTATGGTATGACGCATAAATGGGAATGCTAATCCTGAGAAATTGGATCCGCCCCCAAAACAACCAATTACCACATCAGGATATTCACCGGTCATTTCCATTTGCTTTTCTGCTTCAAGTCCAATAACAGTTTGATGTAACGATACATGATTTAAAACACTTCCTAAAGTATATTTACAATTTGGAGTACTCATGGCCAATTCTATAGCTTCTGAAATGGCAGTACCTAAACTTCCCTGATAATTAGGATGTTCGGTTATAATTTTACGTCCTGCTTTGGTCGACATACTTGGCGATGGAATAACCTGAGCTCCCCAGGTTTGCATCAACGATCGGCGATATGGTTTTTGTTCATAACTGATTTTTACCATGTAAACGGCCAATTCAAGTCCAAATGCTTTTGATGCAAACGACATAGCTGTTCCCCATTGTCCGGCACCTGTTTCAGTTGTTACGTTTGTAACTCCTTCTTTTTTACAGTAATAAGCTTGTGCAAGAGCTGAATTTAATTTGTGTGAGCCTACAGGACTTACACTTTCGTTTTTAAAATATATATGTGCCGGAGTATCCAAAGCTTTTTCTAAATTATAAGCGCGTACAAGTGGAGTAGGGCGGTAGATTTTTAGTTTTTCTCTCACTTCATCAGGTATATCTATCCATTCATCTGTCTGATTCATTTCCTGATCTGCTAAATCTTTGGCAAATAAAGGATATAAATCTTCACTTTTCATCGGTTGTTTAGTTCCCGGATGTAACATAGGTAATGGTTTGTTCTTCATATCCGCTAGGATATTGTACCATTTTGTTGGTAACTCACTCTCTGGTAATAAAAATTTCTTGGTTTGTTCCATAATATATAATTTTTAATTCGTTACTAAAATGCTGTAAATCTTATATTCTTGCTTGTTTTTCAAGAGAAATACATGAATTTTATTATTTTAATGCAAAGATATAAACATTTTTGATAAATTGAAATTATATTGGTCATTTTAAATAGTAATAGTAATTAAAATTACGATAATATCAATAATATATAAAGCATTTTTTCCACAATAGCTTATTATAAATTTAATTTGTACTTTTGCACCATTAATTTATTTACTAAATAAATCAATTAGAGAATTAGGAAATATCTGTCAATCAATAAAATAAAAAACAAATCAATAAATAATTCAAAGATTATGATACAATCAATGACTGGTTTTGGAAAAGCAACTTGTGAATATGGAAATAAAAAAATAGTTGTAGAGATTAAATCACTAAACAGCAAACAATTAGATATTTCAACGCGTATTTCAGGACTTTACCGTGAAAAAGAAATTGAAATCAGAAATGAACTTTCAAAATTACTGGAAAGAGGAAAAATTGATTTTGTTTTATATGTTGATAACTCAAACAAAGAATCAATAACTCAACTCAATCAATCAATAATTGAATCATATTATCATCAAATTCTTCAAATATCTCAAAACACAGGTATAGAAGCTCCAACGAATTGGTTTGATGTATTGCTTAAATTACCTGATACCATGAAAACCGAAACCATTGAAATGGATGAAAATGAGTGGATAGAGATAAGAAAAGCTATGGCTGAAGCAATTATTCAATTACAAAACTTTCGTATTCAAGAGGGAAAATCGCTCGAAAATGTGTTTATAACTAAAATTGCAAGCATTGCTGAACTGCTAAAACAAATTGAGCCTTATGAACTCGAAAGAGTAGAAAAGATTAAAGCCAGACTTGAAGAAAACCTTTTAAGTCTTTCGGATAAAATAGATTACGATAAAAACAGATTGGAGCAAGAATTGATATTTTACATCGAAAAACTCGATGTTAACGAGGAAAAAGTCCGTTTAAATAACCATTTGAACTATTTTTTAGAAACTATGCAACATGAAAAGTCTCCGGGAAAAAAATTAGGCTTTATTGCACAGGAGATTGGTCGTGAAATAAACACCTTAGGTTCAAAATCGAATCAAAGTGAAATGCAAAAAATAGTTATTTTAATGAAAGATGATTTAGAGCAAATTAAAGAACAGGTTTTGAATATTTTATAAGAGTGTAAAATTTATGAATGGTAAATTAATTATATTTTCAGCGCCTTCAGGAGCAGGAAAAAGTACATTGGTACATCATATTTTAAAGTGTAATTTTAATTTGGAGTTCTCAATTTCTGCAACAAGTCGTTTGCCACGAGGTACTGAAATCAATGGAAAAGATTATTATTTTCTAAGTCAGCAAGAATTCAAGAATAAAATTGATAATCAAGAGTTTATAGAGTACGAAGAAGTATATAACGGAAATTACTATGGTACTCTTCGTAGTGAAGTTGAACGTATAATTAACACCGGAAAAAACTTAATTTTTGACGTAGATGTGGTTGGTGGTTTGAAAATTAAAAATATTTTCGGAGAAAATGCACTCGCACTTTTTATTGCTCCACCTAGCGTAAATGCACTGGAAGAAAGACTATACAACAGGAAAACTGATACTCCGGAACAGATAAAAAGAAGAGTTGAAAAAGCAGAATTTGAGATGACATTTGCTCCAAAATTTGATTTTATTATAGTAAATGATAATCTTGAACATGCCAAAAAGGAAGCTGAAACCAAAATTAAAAATTTTCTCAATTTGTAATTTATGCCGTTGAAAAGAAACATAGCATTATTCTTTGGTTCATTCAATCCTATTCACATTGGTCATCAAAAATTATCTGAATTTCTTATTGATAATCAAATAGTTGATGAAGTTTGGTTTGTTTTATCGCCATGTAATCCATTAAAAAAACAATCCGATTTAATCGATGAATATTTACGATTGGACATGATAATACTTTACATCGATAAAAAAACAAATGTGAAAGTCTCTGATATTGAGTTTACTATGCCAATTCCTTCCTATTCCATCGATACATTAAATAATCTTTCGGAATTATATCCTTTAAATAATTTCTATTTAATAATTGGAAGTGATAATGCTTTAGTGTTCAACAAATGGAAAAATTACCAGAAAATACTATTAAAATACAAGATATTAGTCTATCCCCGAGAAGGATATGAGTTTAAGGAAGTCGAAAATTTATTTCCGCAAATGCAATTGCTTAAAACACCACTTTATAAGATTTCATCGACACAAATACGCCAATATATAGCACAAAAAAAGGATGTTAGCCAGTGGCTACATCCTTCTGTAAATCAATTTATTATTGATAATAATTTATACCAATAATTTAAAGATAAGGATTATTTATTTTTTCGTATCCAATGGTGGTTGTAGGACCATGTCCGCTGTAAACAACGGTGGAGTCGGGTAGGGGAAGTAGCTTTTTTGTGATAGAGTTGATAAGTGTTGCATAATCACCTTTTGGTAAATCCGTTCTACCTATCGATCCTCTAAATAAAACATCTCCAACAAATACCATCCCTTCTTTTTCAAAATAAAAAGCCAAACTTCCGGGTGAATGACCCGGAACATGTAAAACTAAAATTTGGGAATTAGCGAACTCAATCACTTCATTATCAACAATATACTTACCTATATTCTGTGCATCTTCATTTATATTCATACCAAATGAGCGTGCTTGAGCATTTACGTTCTCCAACAAAAACTCATCCTCTATATGTGCCTGTGGCTTTAAGCCAAATGTATTACTTACAAATTTATTACCAAATTGATGATCGAGATGCAAATGAGTGTTTAATAAATACTTGATATTTAAATCATTAGATTCAATAAAATGTTTCAAATTTTGTTTCTCAACATCATTATAACAACCTGCATCAATTATTATTGCATCTTTTGAATCGGAGTATACTATATATGTATTTTCCTGAAATGGACTGAATACGAATGTTTTAACTGTCATTTTTTATATAAATTATTTGTCAAAATTATTTAAGTGGGACATACACTACTTTTTTTGTTTTAAAATATTCTTCTTTGAAATAGTCACTTATTTCATAGCTACTTGCAATATTTTTATAGGGTAATATCTCATGATGCAATTCACCACCTTTTAAACAAATAAGGCCGTTGGGAAGCGCGTTTTTCTGCGTTTTCTGAATGTTTTTAGTAACCAGTTTAACCAAATCCTCAAGTGGCATTACTGCACGACTAACAATGAAATCAAATTTTGCTTTTTCTTCCTGAATTCGCTCATGTTTAAAAAATATATTCTGTAATCCTATTGCATTCGAAATTTCGTTGGCAACTCTTATCTTTTTACCGATGGAATCAATTAAAGTGAATCTGCAAGCAGGAAACAAAATTGCCAAAGGTACGCCAGGAAAGCCACCTCCGGTTCCCACATCAAGAATTTCGGATTGTGGTTTGAAATTAATTACCTGAGCAATAGCCAAAGAGTGTAACACATGATGTTCGTATAAATTTTCAATATCTTTTCTTGAAATTACATTTATTTTTTCGTTCCATTCAATATAAAGATTATATAAACTTTTAAACTGATTCTTTTGAATATCAGTAAGTTCAGGAAAATATTTCAGTATTTTATCCATAGAAATTAATTTTTATACAAAGTTACTTGTTTTTTTTAAATTATGAATTATGAAATTTTAATTTTGAAAATATTTGATTTAAACGCCTTATTTATAACAAATTACACATATTATAGCCATTATAAAATCTCTATCCAATAGTCTTATAATTTATATTATGTCAAATAGGAATTTCAACCATTATTGATTTTATATTATAAACAAATAATTTGTACTCCTATTCAACAAAAAATAATTATATAAAAAAAGCAGCTAAAAATAAAAATAAATCTAATACTAAAAAGAATCTATCTATTTAAATATCAGTTACTTTTTCTTTTTTATAATCAATATTAGTTATAATTCTTAACGATGTATCTTTGGTTAGATAACTCCAGGCCCAATTAAAAAAAATGACTAATTTGTTTCTAACGCTTAGAATAAGCATTAAATGCAAAAACATCCAAATATACCAAGCAACAGCTCCTTTTAACTTAACAAAAGGCAATTCAACGACCGCTTTATGCTTGCCTATGGTTGCCATCATTCCTAAATCGTTATATTCATATTCTATAGGTATAAATTGTTCATTTTTAATGGTTTTTATGATATTTTTACCCAGATTTTTT
The DNA here is from genome assembly GCA_945870155.1 of Paludibacter jiangxiensis. Lineage (GTDB taxonomy): Bacteria > Bacteroidota > Bacteroidia > Bacteroidales > Paludibacteraceae > Paludibacter > Paludibacter jiangxiensis_A. The sequence continues at coordinate 9,494 of CAMBSB010000100.1, forward strand.
GCCTGATTAATGGCCACATTTGCTACTTGTGGATGTCCTTTTGGATATTTTGGAGTCTCCATCATAGCAATATCACCTAAAGCGTAAATATTATCAAAACTTTGTATTCTATTCAGTCTATCAACAATATAACGGTTTCTAACAACATTCCTTTCATCTAATCCTTCAATTATGTTTCCTGTAACACCGGCAGCCCAAATCACATTTTTAGTAGGAATTCGTTCTCCTGAATTCAAAATTGCTTCATTTCCATCGTACGATTCAAGGATGGTGTTTGTTTTTACTATCACTCCCATTGTTTCAAGATACTTTCGAGAAGCAAGTTTCGACTCCTCACTCATATTATTCAAGGTGTTTTCACTTCCTTCACAAAGTATGATATTGAACTTAGAAAAATCAATATTGTGATAATCTTTGGGTAAAACATCCTTTTTTAGCTCTGCAAATGAACCTGAAAGTTCAACTCCTGTAGGCCCTGCTCCTACTATCAATATATTCATCCAAGCTTGTTTTTCTTCAGGTCGGGCAAATATTTCCTTTTCAAAACTAAAAAGTATTTTATTTCGGATATCAATTGATTCTTGCGTAGTTTTCATCGAAAAAGCATTTTCGCTCATTTGCTTATTTCCAAAAAAGTTAGTTTTACAACCAGTTGCAATTATTAATTGATCGTAAGGAATGGTGCGATTATAGGCTGTCATAATCTTGTTCTCAGTAGGAATAATTCGGTTTATATCAGCCATTCTAAAATCAACCGTTTTGCTTTTTTGAAATATTTTCCGGAATGGAAATGAAATACTGGATGGTTCAAGACGTCCGGTTGCAACCTGATAAAACAAAGGTTGAAACTGATGATGGTTTTGTTTATCTACTAAAATTACTTTTAAATCTGCTTTTATCAATGTACGGGCAAGTTGTAAACCAGCAAAACCTCCTCCAATAATAACTACTCTATCTCCTTTTTTAAATCCCAAATTATTCATAATTTTTAATTTTAATATTCTTACCATTTTAAACAACTAAAATTGATAATTGTTGAGAAATAAAGAAAAAAATCTTTATTTAATCCAGATTATTTCAATTTTAATAGATGAATACCATAAAAAAATAGAAACCGTTTTCAAATGAATGAAAACGGTTTCTTTTTGAGCCTCTTGTCGGATTCGAACCAACGACCCCGAGATTACAAATCACGTGCTCTGGCCAACTGAGCTAAAGAGGCAAGTGGATAAGCAACCTACATCGCACCGCTACGACTTTCTACCCTTGCTGCGATCAAGCCCTGGGGGAATTCGAAAGGAGCTGGTCGTGTAGGACTTATCCGGCGACAAAAGTACTCCTTTTTTCTCATTTCACAAGGGCTTTGCGAAAAATTTTTACTCGAAAAAACCTAGACTATTCATTTTCAGAAAGCTATTGTCGAAAATATTTTAAAATATATAATGCCGGAACTAATTTTGCTCCGGCTTATTGTTAAAAAAGGGCTGTTTGAAAAACCTTTAGATACTCTATTTGGTAGAAATAGTCTGCGTAAATTCAATATTATCGATACATGCATAAGCGGGGGTATTCATTCCCCATTGGCCTTTGTCACTTGAGTCAAAACTTAAAATTACTTTATCCACTTTGCCTAATGAACTTACATCAACATTATTCCAGGTATTTGTAAGAAATGTTTTTCCTTCTCGAAAATCAGCCAGATAATAATCAACTTTTTTAGTTTCCTGTTTATTTAAATATCCTGTAATTGTAATTTTAAACCAATCACCTGCTGCAAATTTCTTGCTGTAAGCACTTCCATTTTTCATATCTAAATATGTATATGTTGAATTTGTTAGCATTATACTTTTAATACTAAAATTCCCATACACATTGCTGTCGCACACTAATGTAGCTGTTCCGTAAGCTATTGCAAATTGTTTTGATTTCAATGCTCCTGCACCTGCTGAAACACTATATTGATTTGCATAACCAGTAGTAAATGTATTTTTTTTAGCTGAACAAGCAAATCCTGACCATGAAAAATAAGTGGAGTTATAATTATTATTTAAAGTTACTATTTTAGTTGAATATGAACCCGAGCCATCAGATCCATTCCAAATACTATCAGAGTTAAGTTTTACATTTTCAAAATCGACAATAGTAGAAACAGTTACTGTGTCTGGAATAACAGTTTCTGGTTCGCACGAGCTTAAAAACAATGCAGTGATAGCAATTGAAAGAAAAAGTTTAATAGATTTCATTTTTTATAAATTATTGATTATTAAATAGATAGTTTTTAAAACTTTAATAAACAATACATTTATGCAAAGGATGTAACAAGAAATGTTACATAAATAAAAATAGAATAAGTTCACAGTTAAATGTGTCTGACTCTGTTTGCTATTAATCCCGAAAGCAAAAACATAATGTTAAAAATGGCAGGTCTTCTGACTTACTCCCGTTTTTGAACGCCTTCCCAATTATAGTTGATTTGGTATTGAGTTAATTAGTAAATAGTTTTTACCAGTTATACACAACTTACAAATTCAACTGAATTAATCAGTGGCAAAAGTGTTGTTCAAAACGTTTATTAGAGCTTACAGCAGCGGGTACTGTTCCGGATTTTGACCGGATTCCCTTTTAATCCAATTTTCGGAATGAAAATTGAAAAACCATAATCGACTGCAAAGGTAATATTTTTATACATTTATAAAGCATATAAATAAAAAATATTTTTTGTAATTTCAGGCACGATTATTGAATTAATTAGAAAAAACAATTTCTATTAGTAACAAATAAATATATAATTTTATGAAAAAAGCTTTTATCCTTCTATCTATTGCAATTTTTGCAATATCGTGTACCACTGATTTTGATGATACTAAAATCAAGACAATTGAATTAAAAGTAAATAGCAATGAATGGGTTGAAAATGTCGATAAAGATGGCATAAACCTTTATTATTCAAGCACTTTTAATGTTCCTGAAATTACTTCAAGAGTTTACTCTGAGGGAATTGTGAACGTGTATATTACCTATGACAATTCACAACAAATTCTTCCATTTGTACGTCACAACGAAAATAAAGAAGGCGTTTTGTGGACACGAACTGTTGATTTTGATTATTCTGTAGGAGATATAAAAATTTATGTTACCAATTCTGATTTCTTTAAAGACACTCCTGAAACAATGACTTTTAGAGTTGTATTGGTTTATCAATAAGGAATATTAAACTCCAATTTCAACTTTACAACAAACGCAAGAAACTGATTGAATTTCAGTTTCTTGCGTTTGTTTTTATATGGATTAATATTTAAATTTGAAAAAACACAAAAAAACATTACTTTTGAACAACTATACAAACAAAATGGAAGATAAAACTAAAGAATTCATTAACAAGCATTTAAATGAAGATATTCATACATTAAGCTTGCGTCATAAAAATGATAGTAGTATTGATATTGAACTTGCTTTACGTCAAATCGTTGGCAAAAATAAAGCAAAATATAAAATACCAAGCTATTATTTGAATGATGAAATTTTATATCCTGCACAACTTTCGTTAGAGCAATCTTCCTCAGAATCAACTGCTAAGTATAAATCTACACTTGTTGAAGGAACTTCAATTGTAGATTTAACTGGCGGATTCGGCATTGATTGCTATTTTTTGTCCAAGAATTTTAAAAAGGCTGTGTATGTTGAACGTCATACTGAGCTTTGTGAATATGCAAGCAATAATTTTAAAGTTTTAGATGCTACGAATATTGAAATAGTAAATGATACAAGTGAAAGTTATTTACAAAAAATGAAAGCTGTTGATTTGATTTATATTGATCCGGCTCGTAGAAATAAATATGGGAAAAAAGTGGTTTCGCTTAGTGACTGTGAACCTGACATTTCAATTTTATATCCGCTTTTACTGGAAAAGGCTGAAAAAATAATGATTAAATTATCTCCTATGTTTGATATTCATCTGGCATTGAGTGAATTACCTAATACAAATGAAGTTCACATTATTTCGGTTGACAATGAATGTAAGGAATTAATTTTGATTTTATCTAGAACAAAATCAGATAAAATTCCTCTTAAAATGATAAATTTGACAAAAAATAATTCATTGCAATATTTTGAATCTGAAATTGGAAATGAATTATTGACTGAATGTAAATTTGCCGCCGAAATATTGCTATATCTTTATGAACCAAATAGTTCGATTATGAAAGGTGGTGCATTTAAGCATATTGCAAAGTCATTCAACTTAAAAAAACTGCATATTAACACTCATCTTTATACCTCAAACGAACTGATTACTGATTTTCCGGGACGTGTTTTTACTGTTATTTCTGTTAGCGATAGTTCGAAAGTTGAACTTAAAAAACTTTATGCTACTACACCTAAAGCCAATATAAATGTGAGAAACTACCCGCTTACTGTTGAAGAGTTTAGAAAAAAAACAAAAATTACTGATGGAGGTACTGATTATATTTTTGCATGTAAACTTAACAATGACAAGAATATCATTGTTAAATGCACTAAAACTATTTGATAATTAGTAGTTTATGATTTTAAAAGCTTTAACTGAATTCGTTTTCTGACAACATCTACTTCTAATACCTGTACTTTAACATGCTGATGTACCGAAACAATATCAGCAGGATTTGAAATAAATTTATCCGACATATTTGAAATATGTACCAATCCATTTTCCTTGGTTCCAACATCAACAAAAGCACCAAAATTTGTAATATTGGTAACAATACCCGGCAATTCCATGCCTATGCGCAAATCGTTAATGGTTTTAACGCTTGGATCAAATTCAAATACTTTGACACTTTCTCTAGGGTCACGTCCTGGTTTTTCAAGCTCTAATAAAATGTCATTGAGCGTTGGTAAACCAACTTTATCGGTTATATATTTCTGTTTATCAATACTTTGAATTAATTCTTTGTTATGAATTAAATTAGCTACATCAGTTTTCAAATCTTTGGCCATAGCTTGCACTATTGCGTAACTTTCGGGGTGAACTGCCGAATTATCAAGCGGATTATCCGAATCGTTAATTCTCATAAAACCGGCACATTGTTCAAAGGTTTTAGCGCCCATTTTGGGTACTTTCATCAATTGTTTCCTGTTTTTAAAAGCACCATTTTCAACCCGGTAATCCACAATATTTTGAGCAATTTGCGGTCCTAAGCCAGAAATATAGGTCAATAAATGCTTACTTGCAGTGTTTAAATTCACTCCCACCTTATTTACAGCATTTTCAACAGTTTGATCCAATGATTTTTTTAAAAGAGCTTGATCTACATCGTGTTGATACTGACCAACTCCGATAGATTTTGCATCAATTTTCACCAATTCAGCCAAAGGATCCATGAGTCGACGACCAATAGAAACAGCACCACGCACGGTTACATCATAATCGGGAAATTCATCGCGGGCAATTTTTGAAGCAGAATAAATTGAAGCTCCATTTTCACTCACCACAAATACCTGAATTTCACGGTCATATCTTATATTTTGAATAAAGTTTTCGGTTTCACGTCCGGCAGTTCCATTTCCTATGGCAATTGCCTGAATTTTATATGCTTCCACCATTTTTTGAATTTTACGAGCTGCTTGTGCCTGATCGTTTACCGGTGGATGTGGATAGATGGTTTCGTTGTGCAATAAAGTTCCTTCTGAGTCAAGGCAAACAACTTTACAGCCGGTTCTGAACCCCGGATCAATTCCCAAAGTTCGTTTTTGTCCGAGTGGTGGTGCCAAAAGCAATTGTTTCAGGTTTTCGGCAAAAACACGTATGGCTTCAATATCAGCTTTTGACTTACTTTCAGCTGCAAATTCAGTTTCAATACTTGGTTTAATTAAACGCTTGTAAGCATCTTTCAATGAGTCAAATACAAGATTAGATGACTCATTATTTCCTTTTACAAAAATACGTTCCAATCGCTCTATGCAACGCTCATCTTCAGGACTGATATTAACTCTTAAAAAACCTTCGGATTCACCACGGCGCATTGCCAATAATCTATGCGATGAACATCGAGCCAGTTTTTCGCTCATATCAAAATAATCCCTGTATTTTTGGGCTTCCTCTTCTTTTCCTTTAATTAGTTTTGAACTTATAATTGCCTCATAAGCAAATATTTTACGAACTGCATTTCTTGCAGCTTCGCTTTCGTTCATCCATTCAGCCATAATATCTTTTGCACCATTCAATGCGTCTTCTATGCTTTCAACTTTATCTTTAACAAAAGGAAATGCCATTTTTTCAACATCATTCGATGTTTGTGTCATTATCATTTTAGCCAAAGGTTCCAGCCCTTTTTCACGAGCTATTTCGGCTCTGGTTCTGCGTTTTGGCTTATATGGTAAATAAATATCTTCTAATTCGGTTGAATTCCAACAATTTTCAATTCGAAGTTTTAAATCATCAGTGAGTTTATCTTGTTCTTCTATCGATTTTAAAATTGTTTCCTTGCGTTTTGCCAATTCACATAATTTATCGTAATGCTCTTTAGTATCAGCTAATTGTACTTCGTCCAATCCATCAGTCATTTCTTTGCGGTATCTGCTAATAAATGGAATTGTGGCTCCTTCTTCGAATAATTGTATGGCGTTACGGATTTGTTTTTCAGTAAGTTGTAATGAACTTGAAATAATTTTTGTGAAAATTGGATTAATTGATAACATAGGATATTTGAATGTAGAGAATTCTATATTTATAATTTGGTATTTTTTTTGTAAAAAGCAATTTAATTTTAATGTAATATTTTGAATATCAACTCTTTCATTAATTCTACTTCAACAATATTATTACTTTCAATTCCTTTACCTCGAGCATCAGTTTCTCTGATATACGAAATAATATTCATTGTTTTCCAAGCACCATATATTTTGGAAGCTTTATCGTAATCTTTTACAAAATAGGGATTAATTTTTAGTTCAGAAGCTACTGTAGCTTGATTTTTGTCGGGTAAATAGTGATACATCATTAAGTTACTGAAAAAACTAAATAATTGCGGTAACACAACAACCATGGGATTATTCTTCTTATTATCAGCAAAATAACGAATAATTCTGTTTGCTTTCAGAATATCTTTGTTAATTAATGCAGCTTGTAACTCAAAGACATTAAAATCCTTACTGATTCCAATATTCTTTTCAACATGTTCGGGAGTAATTCTATTGGTGTTTGCAGGTTTAGTAAGCAATAACTTATCTAATTCGTTGGCAATTTTACTTAAATCGGTACCCAGAAACTCAATGAGCATAACAGCGGCCTTTTCTTCAATAATTATATCCTTCGATTTAGAATACTTAGTTATCCAGGCATTCATTTCGTAATCGCGCAATTTGGTCGATTCGTACACAACACCAAATTTGGCAATATCCTGCACCCATTTTTTTCTTTTATCGGGTGTTCCATATTTAAATGCAAATACTAAAATAGTGCTTTGCAATGGTTTAGAAATATAGTATTGTAATGAATCCCAGTCTTTTATAAGCTGTGCTTCTTTAACTATCACTACCTGATATGGCGACATCATAGGATAACGTTTGGCAATATTCACTATGCTTGTCATATCCGTATCCTTACCATAAACTACAGTTTGATCAAATTCCCGTTGACTTTCGTCCAAAACATTATTTTGAATATAATCCGAAAGTTTATCAATATAATAAGCCTCTTCACCCATAAAAAAATATATAGGTTTAAAATTTTTATTTCTTAAATCGGAAAGAACTTGTTCAAAAGAATTTTCTTGTTTGGCCATTGATAAAATGTGAGAATCTGGTTTGATTGATTGATAAGACTTTAGATTTATTCAAATCGTAAATGCTTAATTGTTTTGCTATTGTGAATTAATGATGACAAAGATTTTACGCCAATTTTTAAATGTTCCTCAACAAAATTAGCAGTTACTTTTTTATCACTTTCCGAAGTTTTAATTCCATCTTCGTGCAAAGGCATATCCGAAATCAACAATAAAGCTCCAATAGGAATACCATTATAAAAACCAGCCGTAAACAAAGTGGCAGTTTCCATATCTATACCCATTGCGCGTGTCGATCTTAGATATTCTTTAAATTTCTCATCATGTTCCCAAACCCTTCTGTTAGTTGTATATACTGTTCCTGTCCAATAGTCTTTACCAAAATCACGAATGTTAGACGAAACAGAACGTTGAAGGCTAAATGCCGGCAAAGCAGGTATTTCCGGAGGAAAATAATCATTTGAAGTTCCTTCACCACGAATAGCTGCACTTGGCAAAATATAATCGCCTAATTTGTTTTTGTCGCGTAATCCACCACATTTCCCAAGAAAAAGTACCGCTTTAGGATGAATAGCTGACAAAATATCCATTATTATTGCAGCATTAGGACTTCCCATTCCAAAATTTATAATTGTTATTCCATCAGCCGAAGCATTTGGCATATTTCCATCTCTACCTAATACAGGTACATTGAACCACTCAGCAAACATTTCAACATAATTATTGAAATTTGTAAGTAAAATATAATCTGTAAATTCATTCAATGGGCGTTTTGTATATCTTGGCAGCCAATTTTCAACAATTTCTTTTTTTGTCTTCATTCTTGATAATTTATAAAGTTTGTTTTTGTACTTTCGCAAAATGAAAATGTTTTTTTTCAAAATGAGAAACAAAAATACTAAAAAAATGCAGCAATTAAACTTACCTCAGTATATTTTTAGAATAAAAAATCAAAATGATAAAGATTTTATCTTTGATGAACAAAGAAAAAAATATGTATCATTAACACCCGAAGAATGGGTAAGACAAAATTTTTTACGCTTTTTGATTGAAGTAAAGCTTTATCCGGCTAGCCTACTTGCTGTAGAACAAGAACTTAAATTAAATGGTATGAAGAAAAGATGCGATGCCATTGTTTATAATTATAAAGCAGAACCCATTGTTATCATTGAGTTTAAAGCACCTAATATTAGAATCAATCAAAAAACATTTGATCAAACTGCAGTATATAATTCTAAACTTGGAGTTGATTATTTAATAATCAGTAATGGCTTGAATCACTATTTTTGTAAAGTAGATAAAGTTAATTCAAGATATGAGTTTTTTGCTGATATTCCGAATTTTAATACCTTGGTTAGTTAAACTGATTGCTAAAAAAGCTTGAAATCAGTAAATTGATGAGTTATTAGAAAAATGTTTTGTCAAACAGATTTTTTATTAACCCTTTCAATTATTTTTTCGTTATTTAATTCCCTTAAAGCATCTTTAGCAATCCAAGTTGCTGATTTTGAGCCTTGTTTAAGTATAATATTAGCTGTTTCTATAGCTCGAATTCTTAAAGTTTCATTCCTTTTACCTATTTGGCGCAAAGCCCAATTTAC
>CAMBSB010000101.1 GCA_945870155.1 Paludibacter jiangxiensis
TCGAAACTTCGGTGAGCAATGTGAAAGATGCTTTAATTGAAGGTGGTATTTTCGTTATCATTATTCTGTTTTTATTCCTGGGAAGTTTTCGGACAACCATCATATCATTATTGGCAATTCCTATTTCGTTATTAGGTGCGGTTATCGTAATGGATTTACTCGGTTTGAATATCAATACCATGAGTTTAGGAGGAATGGCAATCGCCATTGGGGTATTGGTTGATGATGCCATTATTGATGTGGAAAATGTGTATAAACGACTCAGACAAAACAAACAAAAACCGATTGAACATCAACAGTCGTCATTTCATGTGGTATTCGAAGCCTCAAAAGAAGTAAGAGCATCCATTATCAATGCGACAATGATTATTATCGTGGCATTTATTCCTTTGTTTTTCCTGTCGGGCATGGAAGGACGCATGCTTATTCCGTTGGGTATAGCGTTTATTGTTTCCTTGTTTCTTTCACTCGTTGTAGCCATGACGCTTACACCCTTATTGTGTAAAATGCTGCTGACGAACGATAAATACTTAGCCAAAAACGAAAAGGACAAATGGTTAACCAGCAAATTGATTCATTATTATCAGGTATCTTTGGAATGGGCATTGCATCACAAAAAGTTAGTTGTGTACTCTTCTTTTGGGCTGTTTTTAGTTTCGATAGTTTTATATTCAACTATGGGGCGTACTTTCTTGCCTGAGTTTAACGAAGGTTCATTGACTTTGTCGGTAGTTTGTAAACCGGGCACTTCGTTGGAGGAAAGTAACCGGTTGGGAAATTTAGTTGAAACAGAATTACTGTCAATTCCTGAAATAGAAAGCACAGCCCGCCGAACCGGACGTGGTGAACTGGACGAACATTCACAAACTGTAAACAGCGCAGAGGTTGATGTGAATTTCACATTAAAAGACCGAAGCAGGGAAGAGTTTCTGATTGATGTGCGCAAAAAAATTGCAGGCATTCCGGGTATTGCTGCCACAGTTGGGCAACCCCTCGGACATCGTATTGACCACATGATTTCTGGTACCCGGGCAAATATTGCTATAAAAATATTCGGAACTGATTTGAATAAGATGTTTAGCATAGGAAATCAAATAAAAGCAGCAACAATAGGTATTGAAGGATTGGTGGATGTGAACGTTGACCAGCAGGTAGAAATTCCACAAATTCAAATTCGTGCTAACCGTGATATGTTGGCTCAATATGGAATTACAATTGAAAAATTCAACGAATTTATTGATATTTCATTTGGTGGCGAAAAACTGTCGGATATTTACGAAGGACAACGTAGGTTTGACCTTGTGTTGCGCTTGAATAACGATTATACAGGAACCATTGAAGGAATTCGCTCTGCATTAATTGACACACACGATGGTAAGAAAATTCCATTGGAACAAGTGGCAGAGATTGTTTCTGTTACGGGTCCAAGTAGCATTAGCCGTGAAAACGTACATCGTAAAGTAGTGGTATCAGCCAATGTTTCGGGTCGCGATATTCGAAGCGTTGTTCAGGATATTCAGAAAAATGTGAATGAGAAAATTACCTTCCCCGAAGGTTACAGGGTTGAATATGGCGGTCAGTTCGAAAGTGAAGCCAAGGCTTCACGAACCTTACTGATAACCTCCATACTTGCTATATTATTCATTTTCTTACTCCTATTCCAAGAGTTCAAAGATTTCAAACTGGCGGGAGTTGTTTTACTGAATTTACCGTTGGCGTTGATTGGTGGTGTATTTGCCATCTATTTCACTTCGGGCGTAATGAGTATTCCTGCTATTATCGGGTTTATCACACTCTTTGGTATTGCTACCCGAAACGGTATTCTGTTGATTTCAAACTACCAACGCTTATATATTTCGGGTGCATCGCTACACAAAACTGTTGTTACAGGCTCTTCCGACCGTTTGAATGCAATTTTAATGACAGCTTTAACCGCTGCGCTTGCACTCATTCCGTTAGCGCTCCGTGGCGATTTGTCGGGTAATGAAATCCAAAGCCCAATGGCAAAAGTGATTTTAGGCGGTTTGCTTACTTCTACTTTACTCAATATTTACATTGTGCCGATAGTTTACAGCATTTTATACAATCGTGGAATTTTAAAACCGAAAGACGATGATAATGTATAAAATTAAACTCATAAAAAATAGAAACATGAATAAATACTTAATCATAGCAGTTATACTTTTTGCATTGCCCTTAGGCTTGTCGGCACAAAAAAGTGTTGATGACATACTAATACAAATCGAAAAGAACAACATAACCCTTTCGGCATTACGGAAAAATACTGATGCCAATAAAATTGGAAATAAAACAGGTATTTTTCTTCAAAATCCCGAAATTGAATTCAATTACTTGTGGGGCAACCCATCGAATATTGGTAACAGAACAGATTTTTCAATTCGTCAGTCGTTCGATTTTCCGACTGCTTATAGGTATAAAAATCAAATTTCGGACATCAAAAACGAACAAGCTGAACTTGAATACCGTAAACAACAAAAAATTGTATTGTTGCAAGCTCGAAATGTATGTATTGATTTGATTTATACCAATGCGTTGAAATTGGAATATACCAAAAGACTCAATCATGCCCAAAGCATTGCCAAGTCGTACAAATTAAAGTTTGATGCAGGCGATACTAATGTTCTGGAGTTCAATAAAGCACAGATGAATCTGTTGAATCTGAATAATAAAATTGAGTTGCTTGAAATTGACCGTACCACTTTACTCTCAGAATTAACCCGACTGAACGGTGGTACAATTATCGAGTTTACTGATAGTGAAATTCAATCTCTTATAATTCCAACGGATTTTGAGCAGTGGTACACGCAAGCCGAGCAAAGTAACCCAATACTCAACTGGCTGAAACAGGAAATTGAAATCAGCAAAAAGCAAGTAAACCTCAACAAAGCCTTGTCTTTACCGAAATTTCAGGCAGGTTATATGAGCGAAATAGTTGTGGGTCAGCAGTTCCGTGGCATTAGCGTTGGGTTGTCAATTCCATTGTGGGAAAACAAAAACACGGTAAAATATGCCAAAGCTAACGCAACAGCTTTAGAGGCTGTAGCTGCCGACAACAAAGTTCTGTTTTACAATCAGCTAAAAACTTTGCACAGCAAGGCTATTCGTTTACAAAGCAATGTAACCGACTATCGGTCAAAACTGCAATCGTTCAACAGTTCTGATTTACTCAAAAAGGCATTAGATAAAGGTGAAATATCCCTGATTGATTATATTATGGAGCTTTCAATCTATTACGATAACGTGAACAAAATGCTTGAATTGGATAGAGATATGAACAAAGCCGTAGCGGAACTTAACTGTTACCTTTAAGATAATTTTTTTAGACCAATCGCCCAAAAAGCAATATTAGCCACTGCAAGTAAGTGTTTGTTTTCAAACGCCTTGCAGTGGCTTTTATCGTATTTTAAATTAGTGCAGAGCGGTCACAGTATATTGTTTTTTTATTTGATTGTTTAGGTTCTATGCTTATTGAAACAAAAAAAACAATGCACTGTGGAGAGTTGATTATTTGGATTTTATACGTTTTGACAAGTAAACCGGTTTTATTTCGGCTGGATAACAAGAAAAGAACAAAATAAGAAAATAAATTTATAGCATTGACAAACAACTAAGTATACCGATAAAACTACTATACACTACCAAAGCCTATGCTGATAACACTCGCCTTTTTCAATGGTTGGTTAACAAGCATTTCGTAAGTTTTGCTTCCTTGTTCAGCTTGTCTTGAAAGCACCAGCTTTCCAGATTCAAATATAATGTAGAAAGCTGTAGATTTCCTTTCCAGATTTTCGGGACAAATTTAGCTTTGACAAAACGTTAAGTTTTACCAAACATCGGTTGTAGTATTTTATCCGCTACATAGAACAGGGGCTTTCTTGATTAAAGATTCCATCAATATTGAGCCTACGGGCGACTGAAACTAATTTGAGTATTATAAGTGAATAGTAGTAATTATTCATTCAACAACTTTTTTGTATCTTTGCAGATTGAAAAATTTAAACAAAAAAACATTTTACTATGGCCGGATTTGGTAAATGGATAGGTGGTGGCTTAGGCTGGGCTTTTGGTGGCCCCATAGGTGCATTAATTGGGTTTACAGTTGGTTCTTTTTTAGATGGGTCGGGAGCTTCAGTTACTGAGCAAACAAATCAAAATCGACATTCAACAGCAGAAGCCGATTTTAAAATGAGTTTGTTGGTTTTAATTGCTTGCATAATGAAGGCTGATTCCAGGATTCAGAAATCAGAATTAGATGTGGCTAAAAAATTCTTAGTAGCTAATTTTGGTGAAGATGGCGCATTAGAAGCCCTGCAAATTCTGAAAAAATTACTAGATCAACCCATCAACGAAACAGAAGTTGCCATGCAAATAAATCAGTATATGAATTATTCTGCTAAACTTCAACTCATTCATTTACTTTTTGATATAGCTCTTTCCGATGGCGAAATTCATCCGTTGGAAATGAATATGCTCCAAAGGATTTCAAATGTTTTCCGCATTTCAACTGCCGATTTTGAATCGTTAAAAGCACCCTATTTTAAACAAACTGATCCAATATGGGCATATAAAGCCCTTGAAATAGAACCAAGTGCTACCGAAGATGATATAAAGAAAGCATATCGTCGTATGGCAATGAAATTTCATCCCGACAAAGTACATAACTTAGGCGAAGAAATGAAAAAATCAGCTACCGAAAAATTCCGCACTATCAACGATGCTTACGAAACAATTAAAAAACTAAGAGGAATAGCATAAAAATTTATATTATGGATGAATTAGTTACAATCAGGTCATTTAGCAGTTCTGTAGATTTTGAAATGGTAAAAAGCTATTTAGAGTCGTGTGGGATTGATTGTTACGGTAGAGATGAAATCATAAACCGTGCGTATTTTGCCAATGTGAATGGTGGTGCTAAACTTCAGGTAAAGAAAAAACAATTGGAGGAAGCCATAAATTTACTTTATCAGGGCGGCTACCTGAAAGAAGAAGATTTAGAACCAAGTCCTGAAATGAAATGGATAGATAGTTTTTTGACAAAATTCAGAAAAAATTCACAAGCATAATTACTAAAAATTTTATTCATAATAGAATATGGCTGAAAAGCAAATGAAAAAACTAGCTAAGGAAACAGCTATTTACGGAGTAAGTAGCATTTTAGGCAAGTTTCTGAACTGGTTGCTAGTCCCTTTGTACACCTATGTACTTGCCAGTCAGTCTGATTATGGTAAAGTTACCAATCTTTATGCCTGGACGGCATTATTGTTGGTAATTTTAACCTACGGTATGGAAACCGGATTTTTCAGATTTGCCAACAAACGAAAAGAAGATGCCGAGACTGTTTATAGTACAACACTCATTACAGTGGGTTTTACATCAATTTTATTTACATTACTATGTTTGTTTTTTTCAACTCAAATAGCAGATTTACTGGGTTATAATAATCATCCTGAATACATTACAATGCTTGGTATTGTTGTTGCAATGGATGCATTTGCGTCTATTCCCTTTGCTTATTTACGTTTCTCAAATCGACCCATTAAGTTTGCTGCCTATAAGTTTATCTACATTTTTTTAAATATTGCATTTAACTTATTCTTTTTAATTACCTGTCCGTGGCTAATGAAAGTTGCACCTGAATCGGTTAGTTGGTTTTACAACCCTGATTATGGTGTAGGTTATGTTTTTGTGGCAAATTTACTTTCTACATTTCTTCAAACTTTGATTTTATTACCCTATGTTTTTGTGGTTAAATTCAAATTCGATTATTCTATTCTAAGAAAACTGCTTCAATACTCACTTCCACTATTGGTTTTAGGAATTGCCGGAATAATGAATCAAACGCTCGATAAAATACTTTTTCCTTACCTGATGCCGGGATTAGTTGGCGAAGCTGAACTTGGAATTTACGGAGCGACTTCAAAAATTGCCATGGTTATGTTAATGTTTACACAAGCCTTTAGATATGCTTATGAACCATTTATTTTTGCCCAACACAAGGACAAAGATAGTTTAGGCGCTTATGCCGATGCGATGAAGTTTTTTATAATTTTCTCGCTTCTGATTTTTTTGGGTATGGTGATGTTCATCGACATTTTCAAATATATTATTCAGCGTGATTATTGGGTTGGCTTAAATGTTGTACCTATTGTTTTAATGTCATTTGTTTTTCAGGGGATATTCTTTAATCTTTCGTTGTGGTATAAGTTAACCGATAAAACAATGTATGGTGCATGGTTTTCTATTTTGGGAACAATAATTATTGTTATAGGCAATTTTGTGTTGGTGCCAATTTTAAGTTATACCGGTTCAGCTTGGGCTTCATTAGCTTGCTACTTTGTAATCATGTTAGTTTCATATTATTATGGTCAAAAACACATGCCAATTAAATACGATTTTAAAACTATTGGCTTATATTCGGCAGTTACTTTATTACTTTATTTGATTAGTCTATTTATTGATACTCCATATCCGGCATTAAATATCGGATTAAAATCAGTTTTGATATTTTTGTTTTTAATTTTGTTAGTTAAGCGCGATTTTCCGTTAAAATTGACACCTATTATTAATAGAATTTTCAAATAATTGAAATGATTGAAAAGGATAATCTTTTTGCTTTAGTGGTTTGGTATAATCCAACTTCAGTACATGCTAATAATGTAAAAACTTACTTTGATGAAGTTAAAGTTTTGATAATCATTGACAATTCGGATATTGATAATTCATCTCTTTTTTCTGATTTAGATCATTCAAAAATAATTTACATTGCAAATCACGAGAATATTGGCTTGGCATCTGCATTAAACCTTGGATGTAAATTAGCTTTAAACAAAGGGGCAAAGTGGGTGTTAACAATGGATCAGGACAGTAGTTTTGAAAGCAATTTGGTAAATTACATAAAACTTTCCAATGAATTTGAAGAATTTGACCAAGTTGCCATATTTTTTCCTTTTCACATTGAATCATTTGAATGTAAAGAAAAAGCAATTATTGATACAAAATATTCTGTAACTAATTATGCCATAACTTCGGGTAATCTCCTGTCGTTAAAACACATAGAACAGGCAGGATTTTTTATGGACGATTTGTTCATTGACTGGGTGGACGAAGAAATATGTTTGAGGTTTACAAAATTGAATTTCAAAATAGTGCGGGTGAATTCTGTTTTTCTTAAGCACCTTATTGGAAATGGCACAAAAAAAATAAATTTTTTTGGCAAAACAAAGTTTTTTGATGACTATGCCCCAATTAGATATTATTATATTACCCGAAATTTATTTGTTTTGTGCCGATTGTATCCCTCTGAAGCTAAAAGACTGAAAAGGAGATGGTATAAGCAGTTTAGGAGAATTGTTTTTTACGACAACCACAATAAGTTAAGCAAAATACATTATTTGTTCAAAGGTTTATTCCACTATTTTATTGGGAAAAGCGGCAGTATTGTTAATAATAAAACACAAAAAAATTGAATAAGGAAAACCTAAATGCAGAAGTATCTATAGCCATGTGTACCTACAATGGCGAAAGATTTTTGGAGGAGCAATTGACAAGCATCTTAAATCAGGATTATTCAAACATAACTGAAATTATTTGTGTTGACGATAATTCAAACGATAATACTTGGAGTATTTTGAATGAATTTTCAAAAAAAAATGACAAATTAAAAATTACCCGAAATGCCAGCAATATTGGTTTTATAAAGAATTTTGAGAAAGCAATTTTAATGTGTAAAACACAATTTATTGCCATTGCCGATCAGGATGATATTTGGCAACCAAATAAAATTACAAAGCTGGTAAAGGCTATTGGTCCCAATTTAATGGTTTATTCCGACAATAATTATATAGACGTGAATGGTAATTCTTTGGGAATTAAATCGTCTGATATCAGAAATATCACAACATGTACAAATTGTCTTAGTTTTGCGTTTTTTAATGTAATTTCGGGTCACACGATGCTTATAAATAGAAATTTACTAAATCATACAATTCCTTTTAATAGCGAAATTCCTCACGATCATTGGTTGGCATTTCATGCTTCGCAATACGGTAAAATTGCAGTTGTAAATGAACCATTGGTAGGATACAGACTGCATGAGAATAACTCACTAGGTGTATTGGGTATTGATATTAGTGGTAAAAAACTTTCTAAAGAGGATCAAATCAAAGAATCTCATAATCGTTTGAAAATTTTCGCTGAAAATACCAGATCACATTTAACTAAAGAAAAGAAGGCACTCGAGCTGTTAACAAAAAGTTATGCTGACAAATCGATAAAAATGAGATTGATTAGAGTTAAAGTTTTTCTAAATAACAAAGATAGTTTGTTGCTTTTCCGAAAAAGAACAAAAGCACTTAAATTGCTCTATTGCTTTAAAGCGTTTTGGAAATATCAATAAAATATCTTTTTCGATTATGACAATGTTTTAGAGTAACAATCACGACAATAGATCAATACAGATATTTTCAGAAAACCGGTAAAAATACATTAAAAAAAATGTAACTATTTCTACTTTACCATAATAAAATGTTAAACCTCAAAAGAACACAAAACACAAAAGAAGTAAAAATCAGCATTTTAGTTCACAAAAGAGAATTTTCAATAATGAAAATTATTACTTTTGTTGCCTTTTGTAATCTTTTGTGCCTGCCTGCGTTAGACAGGGTTCAATTCTTATAAAATTTGCTTTATTTTTAATTTTGTAAGGTAAAACTATAACTGGCTGGAAAAGAAATCAGAATCAGAATGTTTTTTCGTTAATTAAATAGCAATTACAAGTTTATTTCAGAAATTCTATAAATAAAATAAAATTCAATATATTCTTTTAATTGATAGATTAATAGCAACTATTTTGAGATTATTTTTGTAAACATAAATTGTAGCTTGCTTAAAAAACCTTTATTCTAATTTATTATACCTAATTTAGCATATAAATTTGTAAAGCAATATTATCTTTGTTTTTAAGTATGAAAACATCAAAAATACTGATTATCATTTTAATATCAACTCTTGCTATGTCGTGCTCAAAAAAAGATGCTGACAAAGCACGTACACCTTTACTCGAGGTAGAAGGTAAGTTTTTATATTTGGATCAGGTACAACAAATTATCCCGCCCAATGTTAGTGTAAAGGATAGTGCCGAAATTGCCAAAAGTTATATAAAAAACTGGGTTACAGATGTTTTACTTTACGAAAATGCCAAACGTAATATTAGCAATAAAGATGAAATTGAACATTTGATAGAAGATTACAGACGCTCTTTAACCATTTATCAATATCAACAAAAATTAATTGATCAAAGATTACCAAAAACTCCAAGCGAAGAGGAGATGCATGCGTTTTATGAAAAATACAACAAACAACTCATTCTTAAAGAAAATGTAATAAAAGGATTCTTGTTGGTAGTTCCGAAATCAGCAAAAAAAATTGAAAATGTACGCTCTTGGGTTCGCTCAGGCAATACTGAAGCGCTGGAAAATATTGAAAAATACAGCATTCAAAACGCCATAAGTTACGATTATTTTGCCGAAAATTGGATTTCAGTAACCGACATACTCAAAAAGTTACCCATGCAAATTGAAGATCCGGCAGCATTTGTTTCGCAAAACAGATTTTATGAAACCAATGATAGCACAAAGCATTATTTTCTTCGGATTTTGTCATATAAAATATCAGGTCAGGTTGAACCTTATGAGATGGCAAAACAAAAAATTGCTAACTTGATCTTGAATAAACTTAAAGCCGATTTTATTTCAAATTTTGAAGACGAAATATATAAAGATGCGGTTGATAATGAGACAATCAACTATATGAAAAAGTAAATTTACACAAATTAAAAAAACATACTAAACACATAATAATCTCAAATGAAAAAATTTATTTTAATCCTTTCTGTGTTTCTTTGCTTTATTGCATTTAACGCTAAATCACAAACAAATATTATCGACGAAGTAATCTGGATAGTTGGAGATGAATCCATTCTCAGGTCGGAAGTTGAAGAGCAAAGATTGCGCTCACAGTACGAAGGCACTCCCATTCAAGGCGATCCATATTGTGTTATACCCGAACAAATTGCATTAAACAAGCTTTTTTTGCACCAAGCTATACTCGACAGTGTGGAAGTGAGTGAAAGTTCAGTAATGAATCAGGTTGAAAACCGCATGAGTTTCTTTTTAACTCAAATAGGGTCGAAAGAGAAAATGGAAGAGTATTTTAGCAAATCAACTATTGATTTGCGCGAAGATTTACGTGAAATGGTACGTGATCAAATGATAATTCAGGAAATGCAAAGAAAACTTGTGGGCGATATTAAATCGACACCTGCCGATATCAGACGCTTTTACACCAACTTAAAAGCCGACAGTATACCTTTAGTTCCGGCCCAAACCGAATTGCAAATAATTAGTTTTGAACCCCCTGTGCCTATTGAAGAAACAAATAGGATTAAAGAAAGACTACGTGAATTTACCGAAAGGGTAAACAAAGGTACAACAGAGTTTTCAGTTTTGGCACGCCTCTATTCCGAAGACACAGAAAGTGCCAAACGCGGTGGAGAATTAGGTTTTATGGGTCGCGGACAGTTGGTTCCTGAATTTGCTACGGCAGCTTTCAACTTGATTGATCCTAAAAAAGTTTCGCGTATAGTACAATCAGAATTTGGATACCACATCATTCAACTCATTGAAAAACGTGGCGATAGAATTAATTGCCGTCACATACTTTTAAAACCACGCATTTCTTCGCCTGACAAACTGAAAGCCATAAGCAAACTGGACTCAATTACTGAATTGATACGTACCAATAAAACAACTTTTGAACAGGCTGTTGTTTATTTTTCGCAAGATAAAAATACAGCTATGAATGCAGGACTAATGCTTAACGAGAAATCGGGAACATCAAAATTTGAATACCAGGATTTACCTCAGGAAGTAGCCAAAATTGTTTATGGAATGAAAGTAGGTGAAATTTCGAAGCCATTTACCATGATAAGTCCGACATCAAACAAAGAAGTTGTGGCTGTAGTAAAGGTAAAGTCAAAAACAGAGAATCACAAAGCCAATTTGAACGATGATTATCAAATGTTGAGAGCTTTTTACGAAAATAAAATGAAACAAGAATTTACGAATAATTGGATTATCAAGAAACAAAAAGAAACCTATATCAGTATCGACCCTGCTTGGCAAAACTGTAAATTTCAATATCCGGGATGGATTAAGAAGTAGTTGATTCGTTAATTTGTTGACTGGTTAATTTGTTAATTGGTTCATCGGTTGATTCGTTAATTTGTTCATTGGTTAATCAGTAAATTATATACAAATTGTAATTCCGTCACAATTTATCCCGTTAAGAGGCAGAGGAGCTGAGTTTTAGCATTTATTTTGTTCGTTCAAAAATCTTAGCTCCTGATTCTTTTATCATGGCTTTAAAATCTTTGTTCTTGGTTCTTGTCTTTGTTCTTTGTTCTTTGTTCTTTTGTCTTTGCTCTTTGCTCTTTTGTCTTTGTTCTTTAATCTTCCTAAAAAATGCATTTAAAACTTCAAAAATATACAAGTAGCAAGCACATCGCAATTTTCGGTGTGCTCTGTTTGTTTATAGTATTACTTCAGGCTCAAATACGTCCAAAACAATTGCGTCAGGAGGTTTTACAGAGCTTAAATCCTACTGCAAAATCTACAAAAACTAAAGGTAAAAAACCTCCAACAAAACCAACAAAAGCCCTGGTTATACCCAATTCATTGGCACCTATTGTTAATCCTCTAAGTAATAGAAATGCAACCATTATTTATCTCGAAAACACTGAAACCATGTCGATGAATGGTGAGATAAATCCTGATATGCAAATACTTAAAGGCAATGTTCGATTCAGACACGACAATGCACTACTTTATTGCGATAGTGCTTACTTTTACCAAAAAGCGAACTCGCTGGATGCCTTTAGCAATGTTCGTATTGTGCAAGGCGATACATTATTCGTATTTGGTGATTTCCTTTATTATGATGGAAATATAAAGTTAGCCCGATTGCGCCAAAACGTTAAACTTGTCGACAAAAAAACTACTTTAACAACCGATAGTTTAAATTATAGCCGATTGGATAATCTGGCATATTATTACACCGGAGGTAAAATTGTAGATCCCGAGAATACATTAACTTCCATTTGGGGTCAATATTCAACTACAAGCAATGACGCATTGTTTAGAAATACTGTTCGTTTGACGAATAAAAACTTCAAAATGGAAGCTGATACCATGCAGTACAATACAAAATCTACTATAGCCAATTTGATAGGACCAACCCATATTATTTATCAGGATGAAACTGATATTTATTCCAAAAAAGGCTGGTACAATACTACAACTGAACTTATGCAGTTGCTGAACAGATCGTTTATAAAGCACAAAGATGGAAAAACGTTAGTAGGAGATACTGTATACTACGACAAAATTAAAAAATATGGCGAGGCATTTAATAAAGTGATATTGAATGATACTGTGAGAAAAACCACTTTAACCGGCGACTATATTTATTACAACGAAAACACAGAAATTGGTATAGCTACAGATTCTGCATTGCTTTGCGATTGGTCCAGCAAAGATACTTTGTGGGTTCACGCCGATACTTTACGAACTTTTAAAGATTCTATTTACGATGTGGCACGTGGTTACTTTAATGTTCGTTTGTACCGCAACGATGTGCAGGGATTGTGCGACTCACTTGTTTATACTTCGCGTGACTCGGTAATGAACATGTATGGTGAACCTGTACTTTGGACAGAAAACAATCAACTTTCGGGAGAAAAAATTCAAGCATTTATTAAAGAAGAGAAGGTGGAACGCATTGAGATACAAACCGATGCGATGGCAGTTCAAAAAGAAGACTCGCTATATTTTAATCAGTTATCAGGTAAAGAAATAATTGCTTATGTCGACAGTGGCGAGTTGAGACGTGTGAATGTAAACGGAAATGCTGAAACAATTTATTATCCAAGAGATGACAAGGACTCTACTTTAATTGGTTTAAACAAAACCGAAAGTAGTTTTGTGGTTATGTATCTCAAAGATAAAAAAGCCGATAGGATAGTGCTAACTACTGCATCGAGTGGAATCATGTACCCGCTTGATCAACTTAAAGGGGGTGATTTATATCTCAAAAATTATTTTTGGATAGAGAATCAACGCCCCAAAAACAAGTTCGATTTATTTACATTTTTTCCAAAAACTCCACGTGAAAAAATTGGAACTTCGAGTTTGATGGATACCGGTTCGTCCGATAGCGAATCAAAAACGCCAGCCGATGGCAAAAAATCAAGTGGTAAAAGCAGTTCGGGAAATTTGCCAGCTCCTACTACAGGCACTCGAAGTGCCAAACAAGCTCAATCGGTTAGCAGGTAATACAATAAGTGTTATTTGAATTGGGCTTTAGCCAAATATATATCTCTGAGAATTTGGCAATAGACCAAAACTTTCTTGCAATTTTCATCCCCTTAAACGGGATGGTAACAGAGACGTAAAAAAACAACAAACCCTATACAACTCAATTTAACCTATTGAAAATCAATTAATATGTACTCATATGTATTTACTAAATAAATAAGGGAAAATATTGTTAAAATCTTTTTTTCTACTAAGGGTTTTCTGTATACTAGAAAAAATGATTGTGATTTTGAATTAAAACCCTTATTCTTCATTTTTCTTCCCTTAGTAGTCAGAAATTAGAAAATGTCTTTACCCTTATTGATTCCGTCATCGACTACACAAATTTAAAATTTATTTGTATATTTATTGGAGTTGATAAACCTGTCCATATTATTCTTAATTGACAGAAAGATTTTGTCTTTTTCTCGTTTTAATAGTAATTCCCTTCAATATCAATTCTCATCCTCAAAAGGCAACTGTGCATTTAAATTTGAAGCGTTAAATCTACTCGTTTTTTTGTTTATAATTAATGTTGATGGGATGTTACTCAAATCCTTATAATCTCCATCCGATAACAAATTCCATGTTGGATAGCTTATCATCAAAAAGCTGAATTTTGAGATAATACTGGCATTGTTTTTTGAGCTTTTTATCATTTTAAGGGTATTCGGGTAAGCACTTTTCAAATCGTCATAAGCCTTTTTAATTGCTTCATTTTTTTGCATCACATTGTTCATATCCATTACAAAAACGCTAATTTCACTGTTATTTCGTATTATACGTCGCGCGTAACGTATTAAAAATGCATCTGCTTCATTATGAATAATTATCAACGAGGTTGTAATTTTGGTGAAACCTCTATTTACAAATACACCAACACTACAATGACTTTGCTCGATAAAATACCTGGTTTTATCTTTTAT
Source organism: Paludibacter jiangxiensis (assembly GCA_945870155.1). Lineage (GTDB taxonomy): Bacteria > Bacteroidota > Bacteroidia > Bacteroidales > Paludibacteraceae > Paludibacter > Paludibacter jiangxiensis_A. The sequence continues at coordinate 14,357 of CAMBSB010000101.1, forward strand.
AAGGGTTCCCGGATAGAAAATTGCCTGCTTTTTCAAAGCCCTGTTAAATAACTTGTTAAGCCATTTAATGCGCGTAAACATTGAACTTTCTTTAAAAAATGGAATCCCCGAGAGCGAAACACCAGCTCCTACCAATAAAAAATCGCATTTATTGTAGTTTAATGTTTTTACAATGCCTTGCTCTATATTATCGGTAATTTTGTATGTCGTTTCGATGGGGATTTCGAGGCGATTAGCTTCATCTTTTATTAATTTAAAACTATTTACGGCATAATCTTCACCATGCATAGGATTAATGTCGGTGCCGGGAGTTATATGCAATACATTCACAGCCAAACTATTTTTGGATCCATCCAAAACTGTTTTAGCAATATTCAGCAAAGTTTTTCCATTTTCAGGATTTCCTAAAGCAATCAGTGCTTTAAACACACCTTGCGCTTGTTGACGTTGATATTCTTCTTCTATTGTTTTTTCGGGGAAAATGAAGTTGATAAGCGACAAAGCTGGTGATGTCATAAAAGTAGTTACCAACGCCATAATTACTAACATAACAAAAATAGGAGGGGGTAAAATTCCCATTTCATAGCCAATATTAAGTACGATAAGCTCCATTAATCCCCTGGTGTTCATTAGCACACCAATAGATAAACTATCACGCCAGGTTTCGCCTAAAATACGCGCAGAAAAAGCACCACCAACAAACTTACCAACTATGGCAACTAAAATTATTAAACCGCAAATAGTCCATAAATAAGGTGTGTTCAATAGCCCGATTTCTGTACGCAAGCCGGTATAAACAAAAAACAATGGCAGAAATAATGTTAAGGATACATCTTCAATCTTATCAACTACTAGTTTTCGGAATGACGGTAACGGAGGCATAATTACTCCTGCTAAAAAAGCACCAAATAATGCATGAATGCCAATAAGTTGTGTAATATATGCCGAACCAATTAAAATTAAAATTAAAAATGCGAATACACTTCTATTAACTAGTTCGCGGTTTTTATAAACATTACCTATTTTTTTTAGAAATGGCTGAACTATTAATAACATAAAAATAACATATATAATCGCCATCACGATTGTAAATAACGCACTTTCAAAGCTTCCTGTTTTTGCAATGGCGATAACTGCAGCTAAAATACACCAAGCAGTTACATCATCGTTTGCTGCGCTTGCAATGGCAATTGTTCCTAAATGAGTTTTTGTCAGACCTTTTTCTTGTACAATGCGAGCTAATACAGGAAAAGCCGTAATACTCATTGAAATACCTATAAATAAAGCAAATGGTAAAAACTCTGTATATGTCGCTGCAAACTCTTCATACACAAAATAGGCTAGTAACATTCCTAAAAAATATGGAATTAAAATACTTGCATGACTAATTACATAAGTCTCACTTAGTTTTTCCTTTAAAGTACTTAAATCCAATTCAATACCAATTGTAAACATAAAAAGTATCAAACCAACCTGACTTAAAATATACAAATTACCAAGTGAATCAGGAGCAAATAAGAACTGGAAGGCTTCCGGAAAAAAATATCCTAACAAAGACGGGCCTAAAACGATACCGGCTAGAATCTCACCAATAACAGTAGGTTGACCTATTTTTACAAAAAAATACCCGAATATTCGAGATACAATCAAAATAGATAATATCTGAAGCATCAGCATTCCTACCGATTCGCTAATATTATGTTGAATCGAAGTTTTAAAAAGTTCAAAACTGTTTAACGATGTATTTGTTTGATTTAGTGCTTTTGAAACAACAGTTGGTAGTTCAAGTTTTGTGGTATTTTGAAACAAAATATAGGTGAAAATGATAAATAATAATAACATCACACCGTAAAATGTCCACGTTTTATAATGATTTTTCTGCATAGTGGAAAAAGATTCATTAATTATTAAATTTCAAGTCAATCGTATTTATTTTAAGCTGAAAAATGATAGTAAATTTCACCTAAAATATTCGCTAAACCTTTTTTATTGAACAAAATAACTATAAAAAAGTTTTATTTGCAAAGGTAGTGATTTTTTGCCTTTATGAAACAACAAAAAGGAAAATGAATGTTTTTTAGTATTTTTGTATGCCATAAAAATATCGAACAAAATATTGATTAAAATGAAATCAAAAACCCAACTTGTATTACCCCCCGAATGGGATGAACATCAATTTGTACAGCTAACCTGGCCGCACGAAAATACCGATTGGGTTGATATGCTCACGGAAGTAAATACTTGTTTCACTTCGATAGCCAAAGCAATTTTAAAACACGAAAAACTGCTTATCGTTACACCAAATATCGAAAATATTAAAATATTTTTCAGCCCTGAAGAATTGTTGAAAATTACATTTGCCCAAATGCCAACAAACGATACTTGGGCTAGGGACCATGGTGGAATTACTGTTTTAGAAAATGGTCATCCCGTAATTTATGATTTTACTTTTAATGGCTGGGGAATGAAATTTGCTGCCAATCATGATAATCAAATTACGAAAAAATTGTTTGAAAATGGTGTTTTCGGGGAAAATGTGCACTATAAAAACTGCCTCGATTTTGTGCTTGAAGGTGGAAGTATAGAATCGGATGGCGAAGGTACACTGCTGACTACAAGCGAATGCCTTTTATCGCCAAACCGAAATAACAAAACAAAAGAGGAAATTGAAAAAAGACTGAAAGAATTATTTGGACTCAAACAGGTTTTGTGGTTAAATCATGGTTATTTGGCAGGTGATGATACTGATAGCCACATAGATACATTGGCACGCTTATGTAGCATTGATACGATTGCTTATGTAAAATGTGATGATGAAAATGATGAACATTTTGAAGAATTAAGAAAAATGGAACTCGAACTTCAAAACTTCCAAACTTCAAATTCAACAAACTTCAAGCTGATTCCATTGCCTATGGCAGACATGGTTATGGAAAATAAAGAACGTTTACCTGCTACTTACGCCAATTTTTTAATTATCAATGGAGCGGTTCTTCTGCCAACTTATAATTCACCCAAAGATGAGTTAGCCAGGCAACAATTGCAAAAAGCATTTCCCGATAGAGAAATTGTGGGTATTGATTGCATTCCTTTAATTAAACAACATGGCTCGTTGCACTGTGTTACAATGCAATATGTTTAGAGCAAAGACAAAAGACAAAAGAACAAAGACAAAAGAGTAAAGACAAAATACAAAAAGAGTGCAAAGAACAAAGACGACTTACAACAAAATAAGAGTGTCTAGATTTCACAAACTTCTCACTATTCCTGTTTTTATTCCCCCTTTAGGGGGTTAGGGGGCAGGTTTATATTAAAAATTTAATCAAATGAAAGTAGCTTTAATTCAACAATCGAATACAACCGATAGAGCAAAAAACATTGCTAAATTGGAAAATAATATCCGTATTTGCGCTAGTCAAGGTGCAGAATTAATCGTATTGCAAGAACTTCACAATGGTTTGTATTTTTGCCAAACCGAAAATCCTGAAGTATTCAATCAGGCTGAAACGATTCCCGGATTTTCTACCAACTATTTTGGCAAAATCGCACAGGAATTAAGCGTTATTCTTGTGCTTTCTTTATTCGAAAAACGAGCTGCAGGATTATATCACAACACGGCAGTGGTAATAGAAAAAAACGGAGAAATTGCCGGAAAATATCGCAAAATGCATATACCTGACGATCCGGCATACTACGAAAAGTTTTACTTTACACCCGGCGATTTAGGATTTGAACCAATTCAAACTTCGCTTGGAAAACTGGGCGTTTTGGTTTGTTGGGATCAGTGGTATCCTGAAGCAGCGCGGTTGATGGCAATGGCAGGTGCTGAATTGCTAATTTACCCCACTGCCATAGGTTGGGAAAGTACTGATACAGAAGAAGAAAAACAACGTCAAACCGATGCGTGGATAAGCGTACAGCGTGGACATGCAGTAGCGAATGGTTTACATGTAATAACATGCAATAGAGTGAATTATGAAGCTGATCCATCGGGAGTGACTAATGGAATTCAATTTTGGGGAAGTAGTTTTATTACCGGACCACAAGGGGAATTACTTCATCAAGCTTCAAGCTCGAACGAAGAAAATATTATACTCGAAATAGACTTGAAAAGGTCGGAAGAAGTACGCCGAATGTGGCCATTTTTCAGAGACCGACGCATAGATGCTTTTGGCGATTTAACTAAAAGGTGGAGAGAGGAATAATGGATTGAAAAAAATCAAAATTGATTATTTTATATTGTAACTTAAGTTTTTATAATTATATTTTTGCATAGTTCAATTCATGTTTAAAGTCGAATAAACTTTCTAAACTCAAGTCTTCGTCAATCTCTTCCCAATGAATACTTTCACCAAAAGGGCCGATTTCTATTTTATTTCTTTGTTCGGCTGTTGCATTTTCTAAT
>CAMBSB010000102.1 GCA_945870155.1 Paludibacter jiangxiensis
GAGCGTCCAAAAGTTGTATTTAATGAAAAAACAAAGAAGTTTGTTATGTGGTTTCATTTAGAACTTCGTGGGCAGGGATACAAATCGGCCAGAGCAGCACTTGCTTTGTCTGATAATCCTCTCGGTCCTTTCAGATATATAAAATCTTACCGTCCAAATGCCGGTTTATGGCCGTTAAACTTACCCCAAAATCAACAAATAACGAAAGATAAAACAGCGCTGCCTGAAAAATGGTGGACTCCTGAATGGCGTTCGGCTGTTACGGACGGCTACTTTGTAAGTCGCGATTTCGTAGAAGGACAGATGTCGCGCGACATGACAATTTTTGTAGACGATGACAACAAGGCTTATCATATTTATTCTTCAGAAGAAAACTTAACTCTTCAAATAGCTGAATTGTCGGCCGACTATCAGTCGCACACGGGAAAATACATCAGGGTTGCTCCTGGTGGACATAACGAAGCTCCGGCAGTATTTAAAAAAGACGGTAAATACTTTATGATTACTTCGGGTTGTACAGGGTGGGCTCCAAACGCAGCCCGATTGATGATTGCGGATAATATCATGGGCGAATGGAAAGTTTATCCAAATCCATGTATTGGTAAAAATTCAGAAATAACTTTTGGAGGGCAAAGTACATTCGTACTTCCGGTAAATGGAAAAAAAGACAGCTATATTTTTATGGCCGATATATGGACGCCAGAAACACCTAAGTATGGAAGGCATATATGGCTACCAATAACTTTTGAAAACAATTTACCGGTAATTAAATGGAAAGACAAATGGGATTTGGGTGTTTTCTAAATTAGAACAATATATGCTAACCTTTAATAAAACAATAATATAAGGAATATTGGTGCAAACTTTTTCATAGTTTTGTTTTGCTCAATCAGTTCAGAAGCCAAATATTGTGCATATAATGGCAGACGACATGGGATTTTCGGATATTGGCTGTTTTGGTTCTGAAATTAACACACCAAATCTCGACTTGTTGGCTAAGGAAGGCATTCGATTCACGCAATTCTATAATGCATCACGAAGTTGTCCAACGCGTACTTCTTTGCTAACCGGATTATATCAGCATCAAACGGGCGTTGGCGATATGGTCAACAATCTTGGATATCCCGCTTATCAGGGTTATTTAAATTCATCATGTGTTACCATAGCAGAGGTTCTTAAGAGTGCAGGTTACAAAACATATATGTCCGGTAAATGGCATGAAGGAAGCAAACAGGCAACTGCCATATTGGAGATTACGCTAACTTAAGCTGTGTATAAGTAATGTTATTAAGCAAATAAAAAAAACTAATGGATAAGTCAATTTTTTAAATCATAACTATTATTTTTATGTTGGTGTTTTTTGTGTCAAACGCCTCTTCAAGATTTAAAGAAAATAAAAAAAACATTCCTGTTTCAGGCTATAAACTCGTTTGGTATGATGAGTTTGAAGGTAAGCAAATTGATACTGCAAAATGGGCTTTTCGCACCGATGTCAAACACCGCAGTCTTCAGATGAGAGAAAATGTGAGTGTAAATCGAGGTGTTTTAAAATTAAATCTGCATCAACTGACTACCGCTTTGCGAGGAAAATTTGCAACAGGTGCAGGTATTATTTCAAAAAAACAATTCAAATACGGCTATTACGAAGTAAGATCACGCTTGAGCGATGGAATTGACAATGATAAAGATGGAAAAATAGATGAAGGTTGGCATCATTCTTTTTGGGCGATGGCAGCTTCGATTGATGCTAATGGCGAAGTGAATACAACTTATCCGCCAAGACGCCGAACCGAAATAGACTGTTATGAAAATGCGAGTACGCACAAACACGAGGAGGCCGAAAACTCAATTCATAAATTTACCCAACACATTATTATATGGAAACCCGATGGGAAAGAATTTGGGCGAGTGCCAAAAACACCTATGGATATAATCGCAATTCCAGGTTTTAACGCCAATAATTGGCATACTTATGGGTTTGAATGGACCGAAAAAGCAGTAACATTTTATGTAGATGGTAAAATAACGTGTATTGCTCCCTACCCGGCAACTGAATTTGAACACGATTATTTGAATATTTGGATTACCGCTATGGCAGCCGAATGGACAGGGATAGACCAAGAAAACAGTTCGGCTGAGTATGATTATGTGCGTTATTACTCAAAAAAACTCTAATTTGATCTTTAGTAACTACTCAGCCCTATTGTTGAGTTAATTATTATTTGCCACGGCAAGGATTGCCAAAAAAAGAATTTTGATTATTCTTTTTGGCAGTTTGCGCGATAGATTGAATTTGCAAAAAATGGGCTGAACGAGTAGGTGTAATTTCAAAAGAAAAACTTTAGATATATATAGTCATTATTTACAAAATCCGGAAATTAATTAAAACGCTACTTCTTTATGAAATCTATTATTTCAACATTTATCCTTTTATTATCTTTAATCGTCACACCTTTGATTGCTCAGAATTTTGCAATTAACCACGGACCATATTTGCAGGCTGTTGGAAAAAATGAGGTGACCATAGTTTGGACAACAAATAATCCTGCTATTTCCTGGGTTGAAGTTGCATCGGCAGGAGATGAAAGCTTTTATGCGAAGGAGCATCCAAAGTATTTTGAGATTTCAAATGGTAAGCGCTTAGTATCAAAACTTCACAGGATAAATATTGCCGGATTAACTAAAAATACCGAATATCGGTATCGAATATTTTCAAAGGAAGTTATATCCGACAAAAATAATAAAGTTATTTATGGTAATGTTGTAAGCTCTGATGTATTTAATAAGGCTCCCTTGCGGTTCAAAACATTTGATGATGAAAAAGATAAAATATCATTTACAGTAGTGAATGATATTCATGCCCAAAATGACACTCTCAAAGCATTACTTAAAGAAATCAGATATGGAAAAACCGACATGGTTGTTTTTAATGGTGATATGATAAGCTCGGTGGAAAACGAAGAGGAAATCTTTAATGGATTTATGAAATCTTCTATAAGTATGTTTGCAAAAGAAGTGCCTATGTTTTATGTTCGTGGTAATCATGAAACAAGAGGTGGTTTCAGTACACAATTCCCAGATTATTTTGTTAATAATTCGGGAAAACCATATTATGCTTTCAGATATGGCCCTGCCTATTTTATCGTGTTAGACAGTGGCGAAGATAAACCTGACTCTGATATTGAATATGCAGATTTAGCTTGTTTCGATAAATACAGAACAGAACAACAACATTGGCTAAGCAACATATTAAATAGCACAGAATGTCAATCAACAAAATATAAAATTGTATTCATGCATATACCGCCTTTTGGGACAGATTGGCACGGAGAACGTGAAGTAAAAACAAAATTTTTACCAATACTAAATAAAGCAGGAATTGATATAATGTTTTGTGGTCATACACATAAGTATTCATATATTGATTCTGTTTCCGGTGTGTCTGATTTTCCGGTATTAGTAAATGGAGCTAATACCAGCTTAGATGTCACGGTTAATACTAACTCACTGATTATTAAAATAAAAAACACAAAAGGGAATATATTGAACACGCACGAAATAAGCAAATAAGTATTTTAATCAATGTGAAGCCCTGGATAATAATCCAAAGTATCCAACTTAAATTTATCCGAGCAACTCCCGAGCAACTTCCTCCAAAAACAAAAATCTCTTTAATTATCCTGTTGATAATCAAAGAGATTTGAGTGTTTAATTGTTGTCTCGTAAGGACTCGAACCTTAACAGGCAGATCCAGAAACTGCAGTTCTACCATTACACCATGAGACAAGAACATTATTCAAAAAAATAACGAATTTGCGGGTACAAAGATAGGGTTAAAAAATGAATTAAGCAAATTAAATTTTAACCTGATTTTCTTTTCTGATATTTATTATTGGCTCTTATAAAATTGTAAATATCTGATAAAACGTAAATATTAATCCCAACTAATTCAGAATATCTAATGTATTCTTCATCCCGCAACAAACGAAGTGTACGTTGGTTTATTTTTAGCAATTTGATTAAGTGCTTTTCGTGGGTGAAAATTCTGTACTTGTACTTGGTCTTACATTTTGATTTGAATTTTCTAAGATTGCTAAAAATGATAGGACTATTTTTGGATATTTCAACGAGCTTACGTGCAATGTATTTTTTGTCAAGTTCCATTTTACGAAGTTTGATTTTGTTTTGTTCGGCGGTTTTCATCTGTTTATAATTGTTTTTTTAAGGTCAGATGGAACTCGCACATAAACATCTCCTTGTGTGTCAAAGTTTATTTGTCGTGCTCGTTTCATGTGATTATCTCCTGTGTTTAAATTGAATTTCATAGATTCGGAAAGTGGGGAAAATGGGGAAATGGAAGAAATAGGACATCTTCCTTTACGCCGTTTCCTCTAAATCCCCAAATTCTCCATTTATGAGAAATGGGGAAAAGATTGTTTTAAATGAAATCATGAACTTTTACGATATTGGTTTTGTGCGTAATGATTTATCAGGCCAGTTTTGGCGAAACGTGCAATTTGTTTCTCGGCTGTCTTGGCCGGAATGTTTAGCTTCTGAGCAACCGACAAATAAGTTTGGCGATCAAACTCTGTCGGGAGCATATTTAAAAACTGTTGTTTTTGATTGGGTTGCACTTTGGCGGTAGTGTCGGTGGGTAGTTGTTGGAAAACATGCGCAGCATGTTGAACAAGCACTTTGACCATTCCCATAGCGATATTGAAATCGGTGTCGGAGCAGACAAGTGGTGAACGAAGTTCGCCATTGTCCATGATTCGCAGGGTTGTGAGAATCATAGCGATTCTGAATGTGATTAATCCCAAGCGACGAACCGTACCAATATAATCTTCTCCACACAATTCAATATACTGAATTTGAGTTTGCTCAAAGTAATTGTTGAATTGCTGCTGCTGTGAAACAGTCAGACAAAACCGCATTGGTTTGTCCTGACTTTCCAGGCATTTATGCAACTCATGAAATTGCGCACCTAAATGGTCGAAATAGTTGTCGAGTGTTTGTCCGCTTTCTCCGGCAAACACGTCTTTCCATTCATAACGAATGTTCATGAAATAGAATATAAAACGGCTGAATAAGCCGTTTTCGGCATTGGGAATGAGGGCAGAAACTTGTTTGGGTGTGCCTGATAGCAGAGCCGAAAGGCGCGGCATATCAATTTCGACATACTCACGGTCTTTGCGGCGATTGTAGGTAATTGTTTCGTGGTGAAACGCCTTGCGGAAACCATCGGAATAATTGCCGTGTTCGGATTTGAAAGTTTGAGCAAGTGTATCGCCCTCGGTTTCAAAAATCAATCCTTTTCCATTGTTGTCGTTGAGAATTTGAAACAAGCCGGTTGCGCTGTTGTTGGCAGGAATCACCAACATTTTAAGCGGTGGTTCCTGTGGCTTTTCCATGTTTACTTTATCGCTTTTGGCAGCTGCGTATTCTGTCAGGTCACGTTGATAGGATTCAAATTCAGCTCTGTTTTGTTCACGAAGTGCCTTGTGAATTGGTTCTACCAATTTACGGCACAGAGTGAGCCTGCCTTTCCCTGCTGAAGCTTGTGCAGTAACAAACAAAAAGAGGTTGGCGAAAACTTCACGTTCGGCATAAACACCGTAAACGTTTGGCAAACATGCACTCATGGAAACAAGTGAGCCGAGCAACAAAATATCTTTGTCCTCGGGTGAAGTGCCTTTAACGGTTATTCGACGAAGTAAATCGGGTAGTTGGTCAAAGATTTCGGAAGGAATTGAACAGAGTTGAGTACTGGTTTCGTTTTCAGAAGTTTCCTCTGTTTCCGCATTTTCCGACCTCACCCTAAATCCCTCTCCAAGTGGAGAGGGACTTGTTTCTTTTACTTTCGGGATTCCAACATTTACACCGGCTGCTTTGGCAAGGTGGTAGAATGTTTTAATGGAAACACCGTTTCCGTGTGCTTTCAAACAGGCATCAAACTGCTTGTCGGCTTCTGTTGAATTATATTCCTGATAGAACCGACTTAGTCGGTGATAGTAGGCTCTGCCAGATTCACCAAGTTCGTCGGCAAGCGCAAAGCCAAGGTCGCGCCAATCGGCGTAGCTGGGGGCAATGTCAACTGAAGCGGCTTCAATCCGTTGTGTAATTACATCAATGTCAGCTTGCCCTGAATTCTCAATAGGAATGCTTTTAGCTGGTTGAATTATTTTTGGCTGTTTTGTGGATTCTGTGGGTTGCCAATCTGTTGGGTTAAATATTTTCTTGCTCATGTTATTATAGGTTGCTTGGGTTGATAAATGCCTGTGGGTCGTATGGTAAAAAGCAGGCGCGGGATATGTCCCGCCCTGATTTATCTACCTCAACTTTATAGGTTTGTAGAATGTAGTTAGCGACCGCAGCGAAAAACTGTCCATGCGAGGATTTGGTGGTATCAATGGAAATTATCCATTTTAGGCCATCGCCGGAAGGACTAACAAAGAGTAATTGTGTTTCAAAATATTCATCTTGCAAAAGTTGGTTGCGAAGCAGATCAACGTTTTGCAAATGGTCAAAATCGATACACAACAAACCTGAATGATTTACCAATGCCTTGTCGTTGCGGGTCTGAAATACTCCCGAAAAAGTACAATAATCGAAGTTTGTAGCTTTATATTGTCGTGCTTGTTTTGGGTCCTTTATACTCCTTAGTTTTTCTGTTCGCTTTTTGGCATAATCTCCGATAATGTATGTGTACACCTGAACCAACGAAACATTTTTGTGAGGAATTGTATTCCGAACAGGAGCTTTGAAGAATGAAAATAAACTACTCCCTAAATCACCCATAGGGGGACTTTTTGTTTGTAAGGTATCAGAAGTATTATTTGATTTTTTGCCGTTAGCATAAAAATCGAATTTCTCACCAATATGCAGATTCATCTCTTTATTCAAGGTTTGCAATAGTTCATCGCCTGACTGTTTGTAATGCAGTTCGGCGAAGTCGAACGCATCACCGGCAGTGATAGCGTTCTCGCTATCCGTATGCCGTGCAAACTCTCTATCCAAAACATTGCCCAAAATATTCTCCTTATAAATGAAAATATTCAATGTCGATTTATCGGCATTGAATGGGTTTTGAGTAGGGGCGCAAGTCCTCCCCGAAAGGGAGAGGACTGTTTGATTTGGATAGTATTCCTGCAAAATATGCGAATAGATCAGTACGCCATAATTTGTCTTGCTCAAAATCTGCTCTTTATTTATCGCTGCCATGATTCCGAATCTTATACATTGTATAATTATCCTTCAAAATCCGCTGAATATCTTCAGTGCGATAATAGAGCTTGTTGCCAATGCGGGAGAATGGCAATGTGCCATTTGTACGCAGTGTTTGCAAGGTTCTGGGGCTAATGTGTAACAATAGCATTACATCTTGGTTGTCAACCCATTCTTTGCTCAAAACTTCGCATGAAGTTTGGGTGTTGGTTAGCTTGGATTCGATTGAATTCAGGGCTTCAGAGATTTTGCAATTGCTCGGACACGTACATGAATGCTGTGTTTGTTGCTCAAACTGATAGAAAATGCTTTCGGGGCAGCAACGAAGTTCTTCCAGAATTTCGTCTAATCGGCGGCGTTGTTTGTTGTCGTTCATTTTACAATCCTCCCTTTTTTAACTACAAATTCTGCTGCTTCAGATCTAAGTTCCGCTGCGGTTTTGCGCCTGCCTGACTTTAACCATTCGTCAATTTCTGACTTTAGAAAAATGAGCTTTTTTCCATGTTTGTGATTCGGAATGAGCCTTTGTCCAACCCAAGCATAAACAGTAGGAGCTGCCGGGTGGTCGGGATGGTATTCCTGCAATTGTTGAAGATTGAACCATTGATCGGACTCCTGCTTTTCTGATTGATTCAGTGAAAGTGCAGATTCCAGCCTTTCTACCTGTTGGATAAGGTATGCCATAGCTTGCGGCAGTTCGTTGAAAGAAATTTGTTCTGAAAACATAATGATACTGTTTTCGGCGATTGGGCTTCCTTCTGTGCCAATAAAAAGAAAACCACGACTTCAATTGAAATCGTGGTACAAAAAAATACGAAAGAAGACCCTACAACTGGTTGTACAACCGGTTGAAAATTAATATTGTTTTTGCTTATCTATTGATATTGATATGTTTAGAGCATGAAATAATTCATTAGCTCTTTCAATGTCTTTTGCGTGGTGTTTTGTATTGAATGATATTCCATTTTGCACATCATTGTAAATACTTTTGTGAGAGTTCCCAGTAATAAATCCAATAAATTTACAAATATCTGTTAGATCATTATGGGCTGTACCTTTATCCAATAATTTTAGAAGCTCCATTATTGCAACTGATTTTACTTTTAATGGTACTTTGTCTGGAGTGATTTCTGAAGTTTCCAAATCCCCCAAATTTTCAGAACTAACATTAGAGGCTTGTTTAGCTGCTTCTAGGATTTTAATTTTTGCATTTATAGTTTCACAAACATCATCGGCGTAGCGTTGACTATTCATAACATAGGCAATAATTTGAAGCATCTTTATACTATCTGCATGGAAGTATTGCTCGACTGCTGAAATAATATGATTAACATCAACCAATGAATTTAATTTTTCTTTTGGCAATGCGACATCTTCTTCGCTTAATTGTTTCCGGTGATAAGATACTTGTTGTTCTAGCAGCTGTATATACAAGGCATCTTGAGTTTCTTTTTCTTTTTCTTCTTTTAGTTTGTTTGAAAATGCAAAGAATTTCTCTTTTATAGAAAGCCCAGAAAGTGTTTTCTTAAAATCATCTAATAACCACGAAGTGTAATTAGGCGATTGTTCTTTGCCAGAAGTATTTTTTTCATTTTCTTTTATATTTATTCCTTCATTTGCAAGTGGCTCAAAAAGATTAAAATATGCAGTTGACTGATAGTCATAAGCACATTTCGCTTTAATAATTTCTAAGCAACTGTGCTTTTTAGGGTAATCGCGAGCTATAATGACATATACACATGAGAAAATTACGGTAGCTTCATACCAACGTTTTGTCCGGAAATTATTAAATGTCTGCATTTCCACTTTTGGAGGCTTAATATCTTCCCAAATATCATCAACTTTAATCTCTGCAATTGGAGAGTTTGTAAGCTCATAACAAATTGTAAGAGTGCAATTAAATAAATCAAAAAGTGATAAGGATTCCTTTTTTAGTCTTTGTGTGTCTTCACTTGGGCAGTGGTAGAGTTTGTAAACGACTGTAAATAATTCTCTCTCTGTTTTACTCATATTGTTGAAATCTGATTCAACTCTATACTTGTGATTAAGTTTCATAATATCTAAATGATTTGAAGTTATTAGTTTAATATTTAGTATTTTATATTCAGTTTGATAGCTCCGGCCGCTTTCTGTTTTGTTTCGTCGACAATCTTTGCATAGATTTGTGTTACTTTCAAATCTTTATGACCAAGCATTTTACTTACAGTATAAATATCGGTGCCATTGGTTAATTGCAAAGTGGCGAAGGTGTGGCGGAAACAATGGAATGTGATTTTCTTGTCTATCCCTGCTGATTCTACCCAATGTTTGAGTGGTGACGATATCCAAGCGGAATCGGGCAACTTTTCAAAAACAAGTGCATTGGCTTCTCCTTTTTCTCCACATATACTATAGGCTTGCTCTGAAATAGGCATATATTCAACTCCTTTCGTTTTTTTCTGGGTGAAATTGATTTTATACAATGAACCATCGAAAACGAGTTCTTTCCAAGTCAGTTTTTGAACATCGGATAACCGCAACCCAGTGAGAGCAGAAAATAAGGCTGCTTTTTTCAACGTAGGGTTGTTGCAGGGTGTTTCTGCAAGTTTGTTTAGTTCCTCAATAGTAAGGAACTCCCGACGGGTTTCTAATAATTTTATGCCTTTGGTTTTTGCGCTCAGGTCTGTTGTCAGATAGCCATCTACAAATGCTTTTTTGAGAGCTGCCTTGAAAATGCTGTAATAAGTTACTGCTGTATTTTGGGCTAAGATTGCTTCGCTTGATTTCCGACTTTTGGTTGTAAGCAAAAATTCTTTGAAATCTTCGCACCAACTTTCAGTAAGGTTGGCAAATAGAAGTGTTTCTCCACCGAATTTCTTTAAATAGTCATACACACAAAGCCAACTTAAGAGAATGCTCTCAGATCGGTTTTTGTTCCGTTTGTATGCTAATTTTTCAAAGTATAGAATGAAGTTGGTATCTGCCTTCTGCTTGGCTTCAGCCTTTCTATTATCATCATCTGTGTAAAGTTCAGCATTATCAAATTCCTTTTGACGTAACGCTCGAATTCCATCAGCATAAATAATGCTTGCACGGTCCACTTCGCTTTTGCATATAATCAAGCCGTTATCATCTCGCTTTGGCTTATATGTTTTGCTGCCGTCAGGTTCTGTTCTCGCTGTTCGTTTTTTATCCCATTCGATAGTGGTAACTGATCGATTCAAATACTGCCGTACTCTTGTTGCCTTGCCGTCCACAATAACCGGGTAACTCTCAATATAAAGATACCATTCTTTACGGTCTTCAGCTTTACGAATGCGAACCGTAGCTTTAGTGTTTGATAGTAATTTCATGGATTAATTAGATTGAGTTGGTGCAAAAACTTTGTCGATTTGTTCTTTGGGGACATATACATATTTCCCTATTGGAATTTTGTCAATGTTCAGCCGTTTGATTGCCAAGTATAGGGTTTTGTCTGATATACCAAACTTCTTTTGAACCTCGCCAATTGTATAGCAGTCTTCGGCCTTATACTCTTTTGGTGGTTCGGGTATGGGTTCGGGCATAGCAATTGGAACGAACAAAGATTCGAGGTGAACACGGCTTATCCTGGTCAATCTTTGACCAAGATTGTGAGCCGGTATCTTTCCGCTTTTAATCAGGCGGCGTAAGGTGTCTTTTGATATTCCAAATAGGAGAGTGGCTTCCGGAATGGAAATGTAAGGGCGACTTTGAATGTAGGCAATTACTTCTGTTTTCTGCGCTTTTTCTGCATGAAATTTGGTCTCCTCTTTAGCTTCCTTCTTTCTTGTACGGTCAGCTTTGTTTACACACTGGGTACTACAGAATCGAGTTAGGACAGTTTTTGCTTCGAATGGTTTCTTGCAGCACTCGCAGATTTTTGGGATTTTTAATTTGCTGTAACCCATAGCTTCAAATTTTAGATTGTCATAGGAAATAAGACAGAATAAAATACACTAAGAACTTATAAGCATTTATAAGGCGCACATTCTCTTATAAATAAGGCGCGATACAAATATGGTACAAATATACTATTAAAAAACCAATTACACAAATTGATAAGCATTAAAATAAAAATAAAAAACCTCTGTAAACATTTGGTTTACAGAGGTTAGTCAATTCATGTTAATATCTTGCCAATGGCGACTATTTTACTTCTTCAAAGTCCACATCGGTTACATCACCTTGTTTGTTTCCTTCGTTTGAACTTTGTTGTCCACCAAAGTCCTGACCCGGTTGTTGTGCGCCGCCTTGAGCGTTTTGAGCATTATACATTTCCTGACTTGCAGCCTGGAACACTGTATTCAACTCATTGGTAGCTGCGTCAATTCCGGCAATGTCTTGCGCTTTGTGTGCTTCTTTCAATTTTGCTAAAGCAGCTTCAATTGGGCCTTTTTTATCAGCAGGCAGTTTATCACCAAATTCTGAAAGTTGTTTTTCAGTTTGGAAAATCAAGCTGTCGGCATGGTTCAATTTGTCGATTTTTTCTTTTTCTTTAGCATCGCTTTCGGCATTGGCAGCTGCTTCGTCTTTCATACGTTTGATTTCAGCATCACTCAAACCTGAAGAAGCTTCGATACGTATACGTTGCTCTTTACCAGTTGCTTTATCTTTGGCCGAAACATGTAAAATACCGTTAGCATCAATATCAAAAGTTACTTCAATTTGCGGTTCTCCACGGCGTGAAGGCATAATACCATCTAAGTGGAAACGTCCGATTGATTTATTTTGATTCGCCATAGGACGCTCACCCTGCAAAATATGAATCTCTACAGAAGGTTGATTGTCGGCAGCAGTTGTAAATGTTTCCGATTTTTTTGTTGGAATAGTTGTATTGGCTTCAATCAATCTGGTCATTACACTTCCCATTGTTTCAATTCCTAATGAAAGTGGAGTTACGTCGAGCAACAATACATCTGTTACTTCACCTGTTAAAACACCACCTTGAATAGCTGCACCTACAGCCACAACTTCATCCGGATTAACACCTTTCGAAGGCGCTTTTCCAAAGAATTTTTCTACAGCTGTTTGAATTGCAGGAATACGGGTTGAACCACCTACTAAAATTATTTCATCGATATCTCCAATTGTCAATCCGGCACTTTTCAATGCTGTACGACAAGGCTCAATAGTTTTTTGTACTAAATCGTCAATCAATTGTTCGAATTTTGCACGAGTCAATGTGCGTACCAAGTGACGTGGTACACCATCAACAGGCATAATATAAGGCAAATTAATTTCCGAAGAAGTTGTATTTGACAATTCAATTTTAGCTTTTTCAGCAGCTTCTTTCAGACGTTGTAAAGCCATTGGATCTTTGCTCAAATCAATTCCACTGTTTTCACTTTTAAATTCAGCTACCAACCAGTCGATAATACGGTGGTCAAAGTCATCTCCACCTAAGTGAGTATCACCATCAGTCGATTTTACTTCGAATACGCCATCGCCCAATTCAAGAACCGAAACGTCATGAGTTCCACCACCACAGTCGAACACAACAATTTTCATATCCTTGTTGGTTTTGTCCAAACCATAAGCCAAAGCAGCAGCAGTAGGCTCATTTACAATACGTTTTACGTTTAATCCTGCAATTTCGCCCGCTTCTTTTGTAGCCTGACGTTGTGCATCGTTAAAATAAGCAGGTACAGTAATTACGGCATCAGTAACTTCTTGTCCCAAATATTCTTCAGCAGTTTTCTTCATTTTTTGAAGAATAATGGCCGAAATTTCTTGAGGTGAATACATGCGTCCATCAATATCAACACGTGCGGTATTGTTGTCGCCACGTACTACTTTGTATGGTACACGTCCAATTTCTTTAGTTAAACGGTCGTAAGTTTCGCCCATAAAACGTTTGATTGACGATACTGTTTTGGTTGGATTGGTAATGGCTTGACGTTTAGCAGGATCACCCACTTTGCGTTCGCCACCATCAATAAAACCTACTACCGAAGGTGTAGTGCGTTTTCCTTCGCTATTTGCGATAACGATAGGTTCGTTACCTTCCATTACAGAAACACACGAGTTGGTGGTTCCTAAGTCAATTCCAATAATTTTTCCCATGATTTTTGAGTTTATTTTTTAATAAGTTTGAGTTTTCGTTTTTATGATTACGTTACAGTTTTTACAAATGATATGCCATACAGTTATTTTTTTAATGAAAAGGTTTTTTGACAGAAAAAACAGATATCTAGGATTAATTTTACAATTTTCACTGACAAAAGGGCAGATAATGGCAGAAAAGTTTTTCGTTGGGATGACAGATTTCCGACTAACAGGATGACTGAGTTCCGACTCAGTCAATAAACTCTTAGGTGATTGAGGTTTTGAATTTAGTCAATGCATGAATACGTTGACCACTTTTAAGTAAGAAATTTAAAAAAAAGTTCTTTGATCTTTATTCTTTGATCTTTGTTCTATAATATTCTTATCTTTGCATAAAATTCAACTAAAATGGCATTGGTTTACTTGGCACTTGGCACAAATTTGGGGGATAAAACTCAAAACCTAAATGATGCAATTACTTTATTATCAATGAATATTGGTAATGTATTTGGTGTTTCGCCTTTTTACACTTCCAAAGCCAGTGGTTTTATATCGGAAAATAATTTTTTAAATGCTGTAATGCTCATTGAAACTTATCTTGCACCATTTCAATTGCTTGAGGAGACACAAAAAATTGAAGTAGAGTTAGGTCGAACAAATAAGACGATAAAAGCTTACGAAGACCGGCTTATTGACATTGATATATTATTGTATGATAACTTAATAATGAATCAACCAACATTAAAAATCCCGCATCCGTTGATGACGGAGCGGGATTTTGTATTGTTACCTTTAGTCGAAATTGCCCCGGATTTAGTCCATCCTATTTCAAATTTATTAATTAGTAGTTATTTAAACAAATAATTATTCATTATTAATTAATACCCCTCAAATTAATATTAAAAGGATTTTGTTATAAACGAAAGACTTAAAGTGCTAAAAAACAGTCAGTTTAAAATATGTATTAACTTTAGTTGATTTGCCTAAACTCCCATCTTATTCCCCCTTTTGGGGGTTAGGGGGCAGTTATTAGTTGAAATTATTCCTGATCTTCAATTGAATTTTTATACTCTTCAAGTATGTTAATTGCAGTTTCGTAATCTTTTTCAAAGACAACAATACGCAATCCATCGTTAATTTCGCCAAACATAGGCAAAAGTTCCACGGCATCTTCGTTGTTTATGGAACAATCAATGTTGTTTTCACGCAACAACTCCTGATCGAACATGGCATCAACCATAGTTTCGTAATTTTTAAGTGTGATAAGTTTATCTTCCATGACGCTTTTTATTATTAGGTTATACAATTATTTTGTAAATATAACACTTTTATCTCATTCTATGTTTAATTAATTTTATTATTTTTCAAAATAACTTATTTCATTTTTCAGACTCATACAAAATAGAACGCATTTAAGTAATTATTTTTTGTTACTTTTGCAGATTAAAAAAATATCATTTTTATGATTGACGAACTACCTAACCATATTGTTTATAAAGCTCCTGTAATTGAATTTGTTACCGTGGTAGCTGAATTATGTCTTTTTTTGGAGCATAGTTCTGAATTCAATCGCGAAGACTTTGTTGTTAAAACAGTAAAAATTCTACCTTTATTATATTTAAAAGCTTCACTTCTGGAGATACCTGATACAGTATTCGATGATGTTCCGGAAAGATTTGTTACCGAGGAAGATTATCTATTTGTAAAAGAGCAAATTGAACAATTGTTGGGTCTTGATGATTCGTATTTAGAAGTTTTTCATCCTGACATGGCTTTGAGCGATACTCCGATTGCTGCTTTTGTTTCCGAAAATATTGCCGATATTTATCAGGAGCTAAAAGATTTTGCTGCTAATTATCAGTTGGGCGATGTGGATATTATGAACGATGCCTTGGCTCTTTGTCTACAGGCTTTTGGTGAACATTGGGGACAAAAGTTGTTAAACGCCTTGAGAGCTTTGCATGCTTTGAGATATAGTGAAGGTTTTCTTTCTACAGATACTGAATCTGAAAATCAAGCAATTAAGTCAATTGATAGAAATTCCTTTTTGAATTTTTTACATGATGATGATGATGATGCAATTGAGAAATTGCTTTAAATAAATGCTAGAAAAAAGCTTTTTTACAAATTAATTTTATGTTTAAACCCAAAATATCAAAAGAAGAAGTAAATCAGATGCCGGTGATTTTGTTTGAAGGCAAAATAACTTTGGTTGATGAGTTCTGTAAAGTTAAGGATGCTATTGACGAACTTCTAAATTCTAAGGTAGTGGGAATTGATACTGAAACCAAACCATCTTTTACTCGCGGAACGCATCACAGGGTTTCTTTGGTGCAAATTTCTACACTCGATCATTGTTTTCTTTTCAGGCTAAATAAAATTAGTTTACCTTCTGAGTTAGCAGAATTCTTAGCCAACGAAAATATACAAAAAATTGGACTTGCTTTGCGTGACGATTTCGCAGGTTTAAATAAGTTTTACCATTTTAAACCGGCTAATTATGTTGATTTACAGTCAATTGTAAATTTTTATGGTATCATGGAACTGGGTTTGCAAAAAGTTTTCGCCATTGTTTTTGGACATAAAATTTCAAAATCGCAAAGACTAACAAACTGGGAAAACCCTGAATTATCAGAGCAACAGCAACGTTATGCAGCAACCGACGCTTGGGCAAGTTTGCTGATTTATGAACAATTAGTCAGAGAACAAAAACTAAGTAAGAAAGAAATTGAAAAAATTAAAGCTGATATTCTTGCTAAAGAAATATTGGAAAGAGAAATACCCAAAACTGAAGAATAAATTTTCCGGAAATAACTATTTTTTTATTTGTCATAATTATTAACAAACCTTACTAGTCTACACCTTTCAAATTGATATAACAACAATTAAATTAAAAAGGAGCTGAATAAATAAGTAAAAAATAGTCTTTTGTTTTATGAATAAACTTTTATTAATACCTCATAACTCCCCCTTCAGGGGGTTGGGGGGCTGATTAATTACCAATAAAACTACTTAAACACTTAACATACTTATGATTACAATAATTTTAAAGCCAAAAAAAGAAGAAAGTCTGCTTAGATTTCATCCATGGGTTTTTTCAGGAGCAATACAAAACATTGAAGGTAAACCTGTTGAAGGTGAATTAGTTGAAGTGTTGGATAACAGACGTAACTTTTTAGCTTTTGGACATTTTCAAATTGGAAGTATCGCAGTCAGGGTAGTTTCTTTTGATAAAATTGAGATAAATCAGAATTTTTGGAATTTGAGGATAGAACAAGCTTATCTGATGCGAAAATCGATAGGTTTGGTTGCAGAAAACAACAATACTTATCGACTGATACATGGTGAAGGCGATTCACTACCGGGTTTAATTGTCGATGTTTATGGCGACACTGCCGTGATGCAAGCACACTCCATTGGAATGCATGAAATACGTGAAAAGCTTGCTCATGCGATTGTTGAAAAAGTGCCTCAAGTAAAAAATGTTTATTACAAATCGGAAAGTACATTACCATTTAAAGCTGCCATTGAACCTGAAGACGGTTATTTAATCGGTCATGACACGAAATCATATATTGCGCTTGAAAATGATTTGAAATTTCAAGTTGATTGGTTATTGGGACAAAAAACCGGTTTTTTTATTGATCAACGCGAGAATCGTTCTTTACTCGAACGCTATGCTAAAGGAAAATCTGTGCTCAATATGTTTTGTTACACGGGTGGATTCTCGGTTTATGCCATGCGTGGTGGAGCAACTTTAGTTCATTCTGTGGATAGTTCTGCAAAAGCCATTGAGTTGACGGATAAGAATTTAGAGTTAAATTATCCCGGTGATACCCGCCACACAGCCTTTGCAGAAGATGCATTTAAGTATTTGAATAATTTGCATACTTTGGAACAGCAGTATGATCTGATTATTCTCGATCCACCTGCTTTTGCAAAACACAGAGATGCCTTGCGTAATGCTTTAAAGGGTTATAAGCGATTGAATGCCAAAGCTTTTGAGCAAATTAAACCGGGTGGAATCATCTTTACTTTTTCCTGTTCGCAAGTTGTTAGCAAAGATCAGTTTCGTCTGGCTGTTTTCAGTGCTGCTGCCGAAAGTAAACGCAATGTGCGCATTTTACATCAACTTTCACAACCCGCCGATCATCCCATCAATATTTATCATCCCGAGGGTGAATACCTGAAAGGTTTGGTTCTTTGGGTGGAGTAGATAAATGAATGAATTTACCACTAAAAACTGCCCCCTAACCCCCTAAAGGGGGAAATATTGGTATGAATATTTTTTTATAAACAAACTGAATTTTTTGTTTTTCAGTAATTTAACGCCTTTATATACAAAATCGTAGTTTTAATAATTTGACGAACACAGAATAGTGATATATTTTAACGAATTAGTTTTAACTGTTATTCCCTCTATTATTCCCCCTTTAGGGGGCTAGGGGGCAGATTCATTTATAAACTACCATTTAATTTCTTCTATACCAAATTGTTGCAGGTATTTATTCGCAGCAGAAAAATGACCACACCCAATAAATCCTCTGTAAGCTGATAGGGGAGAAGGATGAACTGTTTTCAGCACCAAATGGCGTGAAGCATTGATAAATGCACCTTTTTGTTGCGCATAATTACCCCATAGCATAAAAACAACATGCTCTTTTTCTTCCGCAATTTTACGGATTACCGCGTCAGTAAAGCTTTCCCAACCTTTGCCCTGATGAGATGCAGCCTTATGTGCTTCCACGGTTAATGTGGCATTGAGTAGCAAAACACCCTGATCAGCCCATCTGGTTAGATTTCCGCTTTTTGGCATTGTAATGGACAAATCACGCTCTATTTCTTTAAAAATATTGAGTAATGAAGGAGGAAAATCCACACCATCGTTTACCGAAAAACACAGTCCATGTGCCTGATTTACATTGTGATAAGGATCTTGACCAATAATCACCACTTTTACTTTATCAAAAGGACAATGATTAAAGGCATTGAAAATTTGTGGTGCAGGTGGAAATACAAGCTTTGTTTTATACTCATTTCTGACAAACTCTGCTAGCTTGATAAAGTAATCCTTTTCAAATTCCTCCTGTAAAGCTTCTTTCCACGAAGTTTCAATTTTTACATCCATAAATTTTAATCTTAATTATTTTTACAATCAACTAATCACCACATCATCACATCATCACATCACCACATCATCGCATCATCTCATCAACAGCACTTTTCAACTGTTTCATAGCCTGTTCTAATATAAGCCTAGAGCAAGCCACATTCAGCCTTAAATGATATTCACCGCCTTGGCCGAAAATAGTACCTTTATTTAATCCCAATCCGGCTTTTAATGCAAAAAATTTATGCAATTCATCAGTTTCCATTCTAAGTTTTTCGCAGTCGAGCCAAACCAAAAACGATGCTTCGGGAATCATAGGGACTACCTGAGGTACATTTTCTTTCAGGAAATCAGCCACATA
>CAMBSB010000103.1 GCA_945870155.1 Paludibacter jiangxiensis
ACTTCTGTAGCATGAATCAGAGCCACTTTGGGCTTAGAAATACCAAATTTATATGCCGAAGCAATGGCATATTTAATCATAGCTGTTCGCTGCACCAAATTTGGTGAAGGAATAACTACAGGATCGGAAAAAAACAATAATTTATGATATTTCGGAATTTCTAAAGCAGCATTATATGTAAGTACGTTTCCGGCAGGTAACAATCCTTTTTCTTTATCCAGTATTGCTCTAAGCAAAACATCTGTATTTACCAAACCTTTCATTAAAATATCAGCCTCACCCGATTTTACCATCCTAACAGCTTCCAAAGTAGCTAAAAGCACATCAGGGATATCTATAACATGTATATACGACAATAATGAATGCTCAAACAAATAAGGTGATTCGATGGCAGCAACATCTCCAATTAAAAATGCTTCAATAATTCCCGCTTCCACAGCCATAAATACAGCTTCCAAGGTATGTGTATCTACTGCATTGGCAATTGCCATGCGCTTTCGGCAATTCACACTTTGAAGATGTTCTGTTAATTGTGCAAACGATGAAATTGAAGTCATACCTGGTTTTTAATGCTAATTTTGGGCAAATGTAACTATATTTTTTCGTAAAATCATCATATAAAAACCCATGATAATTAATCATTTATTAAGTTGAAGTAGGTGTTTTTTGCGCTTTAATTGAAACTTGATATGTTTTATTTTTTATTACTTGACAATTTTATCAAAATACAATATTTTTATTTCAAACTATAAGTA
Source organism: Paludibacter jiangxiensis (assembly GCA_945870155.1). GTDB lineage: Bacteria > Bacteroidota > Bacteroidia > Bacteroidales > Paludibacteraceae > Paludibacter > Paludibacter jiangxiensis_A. Next base: position 756 of record CAMBSB010000103.1, read on the forward strand.
TGAAAAATTAAAAATAATTTCAACAAATCAATTTAAAATAGTTCATTTCATTTAATATTAACGAAAAACAAATATACTTTTATATTTTGCAAAATTTTCTTTGTATCTTTGAACTCTTTTTGATATACTTACAAGCTTTTTGGTCAATAATAAACTATATTTTCATTTATGAAACAATTCAAACTTCTGAACAACATTTTTGGGTGGATGGCTTTTGCTATTGCAGCAGCTACCTATTTGCTTACTATGGAGCCGACTGCCAGTTTCTGGGATTGCGGTGAGTTTATTTCTACAGCATATAAATTGGATGTTGGGCATCCCCCCGGAGCTCCATTTTTTATGTTAACCGGTAGATTTTTCTCGCTTTTTGCTTCTGATCCGTCTCAGGTAGCCATCATGATTAACACTTTGTCCTCCTTATGTAGTGCTTTTACTATTTTGTTTTTGTTCTGGACTATTACCCATTTAGCTCGCAAAGTTGTAGTAAAAAATGAGGAAGATTATACTTTAGCTAATACAATTGGTATTTTAGGTTCAGGTATGGTTGGAGCTTTGGCTTATACATTTTCAGATACTTTTTGGTTTTCGGCAGTTGAGGGCGAAGTTTATGCTTTTTCTTCTTTGTTTACGGCTGTCGTTTTCTGGACAATATTAAAATGGGAACGTGTTGCCGACCGTGATGGCTCGGATAAGTGGTTGATTTTGATTGCTTATTTAATGGGGTTATCAATTGGAGTTCACTTACTTAACTTGCTGGCTATCCCTGCCATTGTTTTGGTATATTATTTCCGCAATTATAAAACTACTCCAAAAGGTGTTATCATAGCTTTGTTGGTTTCGGTGGTTATTTTGGGTGTAGTGTTATATGGTATTATTCCGGGATTTGTAGAAGTTGCTAGCTGGTTCGAGTTATTTTTTGTAAATACACTCGGTTTGGCCTTCAATACCGGATTGTTTATTTACATCATTCTTACTTTAGCTGTTCTATCGTGGGGAATTTATGAAAGTTATGTAAGAACAAACTACTTGCGCATGGCCATTTCATTTATTTTGGCTATTACTTTGGTTGGAATTCCATTTTTTGGATCACGTGTTTTACTTGGAATTTTGATTATCATAGCTTTAGCAATAGCATTCTATTTGAAGAAAGACAAAATTAATGCTCGTTGGTTAAACACTTCACTGCTTATGATAACTGTAGTTTTGATAGGTTATTCTACCTATGCAGTTATTGTAATTCGTTCGGCAGCCAATCCACCTATGGATCAAAACTCTCCCGACAATGTTTTTGCTTTAAAATATTATCTCAATCGTGAGCAATATGGCGACCGACCATTACTTTATGGTTCTGTATATAGTGCTCCTGTTAAATTAGATATTAAAGGCGAAACTTGTGTGCCAGTTGAAAAACGTGGTGAAGCACAGTACACACCAAAACCAAAAACTTCACCTAACGACAAAGATGAATACATGATTAGTGGATATAAAACTGATTATGTAATGGATGAACGTTTCGATATGTTTTTCCCTCGCATGTACAGCACCACGCCTTCACATATCGAAGCATATAAAGTTTGGGGAAATGTTACGGGAAAATCAATCACTTATGACTATTGCGGTCAGCAAAAAACGGACATAAAACCTACTTTTGGCGAAAATCTGCAATTCTTTTTTGATTATCAGGTACGTTTTATGTATTGGCGATATTTTATGTGGAACTTCAGTGGTCGTCAAAACGACTTACAAGGAAGTGGCGAAATTGATCAGGGTAACTGGATAACCGGAATTAACTTCATCGACACCATGTTAGTTGGTGACCAAACTAACTTACCGGCTAATATGGCCGAAAATAAAGGCCGTAATACCTATTTTATGTTGCCTTTATTATTGGGTATTTTCGGGCTTTTGTTCTTGATTTATGGAGGAAAAGAAGGTGTTCATGTTTTCTGGATTGTTGCTTTGCTATTTTTCTTAACCGGTTTAGCTATTGTAATCTATCTGAATCAAACACCTTATCAGCCACGTGAGCGAGATTATGCCTATGCAGGTTCGTTTTATGCTTTTAGTATTTGGATTGGTTTGGGTGTTATGGGCATCATTAAAGCCATCGACAAATATGTACCTAAAACCTTGGCGGCTGTTATAGTTACCATTGTTACTTTAGGAATTCCTGCTTTAATGGCTTCTGAAAACTGGGACGATCACGATAGAAGTAATCGTTTCGTAGCACGCGATTTTGGAGGTAATTACTTGACATCTTTAAAGCCTAACGCGATAATATTTTCAAATGGTGATAATGATACTTTCCCCCTTTGGTACAATCAGGAAGTGGAAGGATACAGAACAGATGTACGTGTTTGTAATTTAAGTTATTTGCAAACCGACTGGTATATTTCACAAATGAAACGTGGCGCATACAAATCGGAACCATTACCCATTTCGTGGACAGAAAAAGATTTTGTATCAGGTAAAAATGAAGTTGTGTGGGTGGAAGAGCTTATTAAGCAGCCGCTTGACATTAAAACTGCTTTCGAGTTTTTGCTCGATCCACAAACAGCACAAAACGGTGAATCGGTAATTCCATCGAAACAATTGTATTTGCCAATTAATGCACAACAAGTATTAAATTCGGGTACTTTACCTGTTTCACGCGCAAGTGAAATCATTCCTCAGATTGACCTAACGCTTGGTCGCAGATTGACAAAAAGTGAACTTATGATACTCGAGATTCTTAAAACGAATAATTGGAAACGTCCTGTTTACTTTGCCGTTACTGTGGGTGATGATTATTATTTGGGTATGAAAGACCATTTCGAATTGACCGGATTAGCTTATCAAGTATTGCCAATAGGTGCTAAAGATTCAGGTTCTAAGGTCAATGTAGATGAAATGTATACCAATATGATGACTAAATTCCGTTTTGGTGGAATTGAAAACCCCAAAGTTTATTTAGATGAGAATACCTTACGTATGTGTCGAACACATAGAATGATGTTCACCGAACTTATTGGCGCATTATACAATCAAGGTGATTCAGTAAGGACATTGAAAGCTTTGAATTACTGTAACAAAGTAATTCCTGGTGAAACAGTTCGTCATGATTATATTTCTACCGGTTTGGCAGAATTTTATTATAAATTGGGTGAAGTACAAAAAGGAGATGCAATTATGGACGCTGTTGCCAAAGATTGTGTTGAAAATTTGGAATGGTATTTCAGTTTAAAATCATCGCAAAGAAATAGTGTAAACAATCGTATCGGCCACAATTTAGCAGTTCTCGGTCAAATATTAAGAATTTGCGATCAGGAAAAACAAAAAAATATGTTGGATAAATACTTGCCTATTTATATGAAGTATACCAAAAATGGTGATATGTAAATGAATTGGCAATTTCCACGCATATTTCGTCCGCTATTTGGAAAAGTTATTTGGCGCAAAAATCCATCGGAGAAAGTAATTTATCTTACTTTCGACGATGGACCTGTGCCTGAAGTAACACCTCAAGTACTTGATATATTGGATATTTATGGTTGGAAAGCCACTTTTTTTTGTGTTGGAGAAAACGTTCAAAAGTATCCCGAACTTTATACTGACATTTTGAAAAGAGGTCATAATATTGGAAATCACAGCTTTAATCATGTAAAAGGTTATGAGTATTCAACAATTGAATATGTTGACAATGTAAATAAAGCGGCACAATTTATTGATAGTAAGTTATTTCGTCCACCTTATGGTAGAATAAAATGGAATCAGATAAAGGCACTGAGAAAAAATTATGATATAGTAATGTGGGACGTGATTACGCACGATTATAATAAAAATCTGTGCGTTGATGATGTTTTTAAAAATGTGAAATATAATTTGCGTAAGGGATCAATAGTTGTATTTCACGATTCGATTAAAGCTAAAAACAATGTTTTGCAGGCTTTGCCTTTATCAATAGAATTTTGGGAAAGTAGGGCTTACAGTTATGGACTATTATAAATTCCTGTTTAAATTCCGGGCTTATGAAGGAATCCATTTTGCACTATATTTGGCAACAGAAATTATTTCAGCCTCATTCGCTTTTCACTACCGACGGTGAACAGGTAGAAGTAATTGATGTGGGAAAGCACAATACCGATGCCGGTCCTGATTTTTTTAATTCTAAAATAAAAATTGGTGAAACAATCTGGGCAGGTAATGTCGAAATTCATAGCAATTCGAGCGATTGGATAAAACACAATCATCATACCAACAATGCCTATAACAATATAATATTGCATGTTGTGAAAGTAGCTGATACAGAAGTGTATCGTGCAGATGGTGAAAGAATTCCTCAATTAATACTGAAATATCCAGCACATATTGAAGATAATTATAACCGACTAATAACTGAAAAAAAATGGATTCCATGTGCTGACAAAATCAACTTAGTACCTGAAATTTTTATTCAAAGTTGGAAAAATGCCTTGCTTTCGGAGCGTTTGGAACAAAAAATGAATGCTATAGTTCTATTATTGAATGAAAATAATCAGCATTGGGAAGAAGCTTTTTATATAACTTTGGCACGGAGCTTTGGCTTTGGCACCAATAGTCAGGCATTAGAAATGCTGGCCAAATCTTTACCGCTCAATGCTTTATCCAAGCATAAGAACAATTTGTTTCAGATTGAGGCATTATTATTTGGGCAGGCCGGATTTATAAATGAATCGTTAAATGATGCCTATTCTCAGCAACTTAAAAAAGAATATGATTTTTTGAAAGCAAAATTTGATTTGCAAACTATGAATGTAAATCTTTGGAAATTATTGCGTTTACGTCCTGATAATTTTCCACATATCCGAATTGCTCAATTTGCTGCACTCATACATAGTTCAACTAAACTGTTTTCGCGCGTTATTGAGCATCCTGAGATAGAATATTTAACTCAATTATTTAAAACTGAACCTTCGGAATATTGGAAAACACATTATTTGTTTGGTCATGAGAGTGATAATAAATCTAAAAAGTTGGGCAAAGAATCAATACATAGTTTGCTGATTAATACGGTTATACCATTTTTATTTTGCTATGCACACCAACGTGGGGATCAGGAAATGAAGGACAAGGCCATGCAATTATTGGAAATTATCCCATCCGAAAAAAATGCAATTATGCTGAAATGGAGAAATCTGGGGATGAAAATTGAATCAGCTTATGATTCACAAGCATTTTTACAATTAAAAAAACTTTATTGTGATGATAAGAACTGCCTTAGATGTAGAATTGGTCATAAAGTATTGACTAGTTAAAACTTATAGAAACATTTTTTTGGAAATTAAAAATCTTATTTAAAATTTTTTACAATATTGATATACAGCATTATAACACATTCTAATAAATGTGTTTTAGCTGATATAAGTTAAAATATCAAGATGAAAAAAAACTATCTTTTCATAAATATTATTGCACTAGCTATCATTGTTTACTCATGTGCTAACAAAGCAGGTGGCCCTACAGGTGGCCCCAAAGATGAAACTCCCCCTCGGGTTTTGAAATCGACACCGATCAATGGAGCTTTGAACTTTAAGAAAAAAGAAATTCAAATAATTTTTGATGAAAACATATCTGTGGAAAAAGCAACTGAGAATGTGCTTATTTCGCCCCCTCAGCTCAAACAACCCGATGTTAAGGGAAATTCCAAAATTGTATCATTGAAATTTGAAGATGAGTTGTTAGATAGCACCACCTATACCATAAATTTTGGAGATGCTATAGTGGATTTGAACGAAAAAAATCCATTGAAAAACTATCGATTTTCTTTTTCAACCGGCAACGAAATAGATACCCTCAAAATTTCCGGTCAGTTAGTTAATGCTGAGGAATTAAACCCTATGCAAGGAATTTATGTAGGAATCTACAAAGAAAACTCAGATTCAGTATTTTTTCAAAAACCATTTTTACGCATTGGCAAAACTGATGAAAATGGAAATTTTATAATTGATAATGTAAAAGCCGGAAAATATAAAATTTTTGCTTTAGGAGATATTAACAAAGACTATTATTATCAACCCGGTGAAAGTGTGGCATTTATCGATTCATTGGTTACTCCAAGTTTTAGAATTGAAGAAATGCGCGATACTGTTTGGAAAGATTCAATTACTGTTGATAGTGTTCGTACCTATATGGGCACACGATTTTTGCCCGATAGCGTACTTTTGCGATTTTTTAAAGAAAGCAAAAAAAGACAGTATTTTGTAAAGTACGAACGCAAACAAGCTCAATCTTTCAGTCTGTTTTTTAATACTACCGCAGCCGAATTACCTGTTATTAAACCCTTAAATTTTAATTGGAACGGGAAATATATTGAACAAAAAAATGTTACTCTTGACAGCATAACTTATTGGATTACAGATGCTGAAGTATATAAAATAGATACATTAGACATGGCTATTACCTATTTCAAAACGGATTCTCTTTTTAATCTGGTAAAAACAACTGATACAATCAATGTTTTTATGCGCAAACCCAAGGTCAATCCCAAAGCCAAACTACCTAAAACAGAGCCAAAGACTGAATTTTATAAATTTTCAACCAATGCTAATGCATCATTTGATGTGTACAATCCTTTAATATTCAAGTTCGATGCTCCACTAGCCAATGTTGACTTTAGCATGATAAAACTCGTACAAAAAATTGATTCAGTATCCAAGCCTTTAGCCGTAAAATGGCGACAAATTGACTCTACCTTAATGAATTATGCTATAGATTATAAATGGGAACCCGAGAAATCATACGAAATTACTGCCGATTCAACTGCATTTAGAAGTATATATCATCTCGAGAGTGATAAATTTGAAATGAAATTTAAAATAAAATCATTGGATGAATATTCAAGCATAAAATTATTGGCTGAAAAGTTTGATTCTTTGATAGTTTTTCAGGTGTTGGATACCAAAGATGCTGTATTAGTATCCAAAAAAGCACAAAAAAAAGGAACAAAATTTGAATTTCTTAAACCCGGAGATTATTTTATCAGAGCATTTATCGATTCGAATAATAATGGAAAATGGGATACAGGAAATCTTGTTAAACATATTCAACCCGAAAATGTATACTACTATCCAAAAAAACTAAATGTAAAAGCCAATTGGGAATTTGAAGAAACTTGGGATTTATATAGTACACCATTGTTGGAACAAAAACCACAAGAACTTAAAAAAGATGGGAATAAGAAAACAGGGGAATAATTCTAATTTTAATTTTTAATAAAAAATCTTAGGTTGAATTGTATTAAAAGATTCAAACTAAGATTTTTTTTTGATCTAAAATGCCAAATATCAAATATTTTTGAAGTACTTAAATTAGCTTGATTTTTACAAAAAAATGATTGTATTCTGCCTAAATATATTGCATTATTCTTGCATTATAGCTATTTATGTTACAATTTAAAAGTAGCGCTATTTCCTCATTATCTGTACTTTAAAAGTTATTACACATATTTATTGAAATTATTTCTATTTTTTGTTGCAATTTAAAATTAAATCTGTATTTTTACAGCATTAAAGATTGAATTCAATACACAGTTAAACCATTAGATCAACAAATTTATGAAAATCGGAGTTCCAAAAGAAATAAAAAACAACGAAAGTCGTGTTGCACTAACACCAGGTGGAGTAATAACCATGTTAAAAAACGGACATGAGGTTTATATCGAAACCAATGCCGGGATAAATAGCGGATTTAGCAATGATCATTATATACAAGCCGGTGCTCAAATACTTCAAACACCCAAAGAAGTTTTTGATACAGCAGATATGATAATGAAAGTGAAAGAACCTATTGCTCAAGAATATGATTTAATACGTCCAAATCAGTTACTTTTCACTTATTTCCATTTTGCATCAAACGAAACATTGACACATGCAATGATAAAAAGCAATGCAGTTTGTTTGGCTTACGAAACTGTAGAAATAAACAATACTTTACCCTTATTAATTCCTATGTCGGAAGTTGCCGGGAGAATGTCAATTCAGGAAGGAGCAAAATACCTGGAAAAACCTAAAGGAGGAAAAGGAATTCTTCTGGGTGGTGTTCCCGGAGTCAAACCTGCTAATGTACTTGTACTTGGTGGCGGAATTGTAGGTACTCAAGCTGCTTTTATGGCTGCCGGACTCGGTGCGCATGTTACAATTATGGACATATCATTACCTCGTTTGCGCTATTTGAGCGAAATTATGCCTGCCAATGTTGATACTGTTATGTCATCGCAATATAATATTGAACAAATTTTACCACTAACCGATTTGGTTATTGGTGCTATCTTAATCCCGGGGGCAAAAGCTCCGCATTTAATTACCCGTAAAATGCTCAAGCTTATGCAACCGGGCTCTGTATTAGTTGATGTTGCCATTGATCAAGGTGGTTGTTTTGAAACATCAAAACCTACTACACATGCTGAACCTGTATATCAGGTAGACGGAATTCAACATTATTGTGTAGCCAATATACCTGGTGCTGTGCCATTTACATCAACTTTAGCGCTTACAAACGCAACATTACCTTATGCTGTTAAACTTGCTAACAAGGGTTGGGAGATGGCATGTTCTGAATATGAAGATTTAAGAAAAGGATTAAATATTGTTCAAGGCAAAGTGGTATGTGAAGCTGTTGCTGAAACTTTTGGATTATAACTTAAAATTAGTTTATATTTTGCATATCCGTTTGATGTCGTTGAGATATTAAACGGATATTTTTTTAACTATATCGAACATCCACAAGCCACGATATCATTTATTAACATTCAGGATTTGCGATTTTAATTTTAAGCTAGACATGTTATGATTTTCATCAGATTACAAAACACAGTTGATTTAAGGTTATAGCAAATGAATTTCTATTTGATCTTCAATAGTTTACGATGCTATCTACACATCTCAACTCCAAGATTACAGCACATTGATTTTGTAGCTAGCTTCAAATTAAAATGAGCAAAATTATAATGCCATAAATTCAAATTTAATGACTGATTAATTTTGAATAAGGTTCTGGAACTCCCTCGTAATTTAACCAGCAAGGCTGAAAGGCTTGGAGGGCTAGTTCTGAATTTTTAAAGATTTCAAAAAACATCCTTCTGATTTTTAGAAGCTTTATATATTTCGTAAAATGCATTGAGTTGGACTATAATTCTTTTTTTATACTTTTGTTTGAACATAATAGAAAAATAATATTTTATATGACCAAAATTGGGATTTTATCTGATACGCATGGCATACTCGATGATCGAGTGTTCGAACATTTTGCATTATGCGATGAGGTTTGGCATTGTGGTGATTGGGGCTCTGTGGACGTGGTAAATAAGTTGCTTGCTTTTAAACCCTTGAGAGGAGTTTGGGGAAATATTGATGGTTATGAAATACGGACGCAATTTCCACAACACAACCGTTTTATGTGTGAAAATGTAAAAGTTTGGCTAACTCACATTGGTGGCTTTCCTGGTAAGTACGATGCGTTGGTTCCTCCGGCCATTTTTCAACAACCCCCAAAATTATTTGTTTGTGGACATTCACATATTTTAAAAGTAAAATACGACAAATCACTTGATTTATTGCATATTAATCCCGGAGCTGCCGGCAAATACGGATTTCATCAGGTTCAAACTTTAGTCCGTTTTGAAATTGATGATGATAAAATTCAAAACCTGGAAGTAATAGAATTGAAAACAAAAGATGCAGGAAAAAAGTAAGGTGAATAGAACTAAACTGGATGTAATCACGTTATAAACTCCGAAATGAATTTGATATTGAAAACCCAATAATTTATCTATTATGCAATCACTTTTTGATGGAGTAAAAGAATTTAATACAAATGATTTTTTTGAACACAAGGATTTATTTGTAAAAATTGGCCGAAGCCAGGAACCTCATACCTTATTTATCGGCTGTTCCGACTCCAGGGTGGTGCCCAATTTAATTACCAATACTTTGCCCGGAGAATTATTTGTAATTCGCAATATTGCCAATCTGGTGCCCTTGTACCGACAAAGTGATGAGTTTCTTGCAACTACATCGGCCATTGAATATGCCATTAAGGTGCTAAACGTAAACACCATACTTATTTGCGGACATTCAAATTGTGGTGGTTGTAATGCGCTATTTATGGATGAGTTAACTGGCAATCAAATTCCGCATACCCGTAAATGGTTGGAGTTGGCTGCTAATGTGAAAAATAAAATGACCAAGTTGAGAATTGTAGATCCGGCCATTCGTGAGTGGATGACAGAGCAGCTTAATATTGTAGAACAAATGAATCATCTTTTGAGTTATCCATATATTTCGGAAAAATATAATGCAGGCGAATTAAATATTTTGGGTTGGTATTATATTATCGAAACAGGTGAAGTGTTTAATTATCAGAAAGAAGACAAGAAGTTTGTGAAAATTGAGTAATTTTTTTAAATGATTTTTTTTTCTAAAACAGACAAATAAAATCTTTTGGCATTGTTTTTGTTAAAAATCAATTATATATAAAATCTTATTAACTCAATAATTTTACGTAAAAAATGAAAAAGAATCTCATTCTCAAATCTGCTGCTGTATTAATCACAGCTATTGTTTTTATGTCTTCTTGTGCTAGTTCAACAATGATTAGCAGCATCCCTTCCGGAGCAAAAGTTTATATCAATGGTGAATCAGTTGGTACAACTCCTTACTTGTATACCGATACTAAAGTTGTAGGTAGTTTAATTAATGTTGATTTAATTAAAGAAGGTTATGAACCAATTTACACTTCGTTTACTCGAACCGAACAAATTAACACAGGTGCGCTCATTGGAGGTATATTTGTTTGGCCTATTTGGTTGTGGACAATGGATTATAAGCCTACACATAATTACGAAATGGTGCCAATAGCTGCCTTGATGCAAAATGATGAAACAATGAACACACAAACTCAGGAACCACAAATGCTTAAGTCGAAAACTGAAAGATTGAAAGAACTGAAACAATTGTTTGATGAAAAACTGATTACCGAACAAGAATATAATAAAGAGAAACAAAAAATTCTTGAAGAAAAATAAGAAACCCTGTTTAATTTAAAAACACCCAGAAGTTGATAATATCGCTTTTGGGTGTTTTTTTTTCTTAATGTCTAAAGTTCAAAACAATACTTACCGCTTCTACTTTTCCTCCGAGGGGTGGGTTTAATTTTGATAGTTTCAACTCCAAACTCTGAATTTGCGGAAATTCAGCAATGATTTTATCCATAATTCTTTGCCCTACATGTTCAATTAGTTTTGAAGGAATTGCCATTTGCTCTTTTATAACATTGTAAATCAATTGATAATTTAAGGTATCAGCCAATTCATCCGAAAAACCTGCTTTTTCTGTATTTAATTCAAAACTTATATTTACAATAAATGTATTACCAAGATTTTGCTCATGTTCCAAGCAACCATGATTGGCATGAAATTCCATATTTTCGAGATAAATTTTTGACATAATAGTTTTGGTTATAATTGCTATGATTCTTATTTACTTATTTCCTAAAATTAATGGGATTAATAAATGCAAAAGTACAAATAATTTTAATTGATTATCTGTATTGCTTTATAATATGAAAAATAACTTGTTAAGAAAATCGAAACACACACCGTTTTTCATTTTTTTTGAACTCAATAAGTTAAATCTGGTTAATAAATTTAAGTACCAATACTTTTGTTTTACGAGTAAATATTTTCTAAATCATAGTATAAAGATAAAATTCTCTAATTTATGTGTCTATGATTTAATTTGTTAGTTGGGGAAAATCTTTTTTTAATTTCTTTTAAATCTTGCAATTATTTTAATTTAGATACTATTTTGAATTTATTCTTAATAATCAAAAGTAATATACTTTAAACATTAATGAATTATCAATTGTTTAGAAATAAATTGACCCAAAATGAATATTATTATTAAAAACACTCGAGCTTAACAATAGCTCTTTAATCTTGTTGCCCAACAAGCAACCAATTCTAGGCTGTAAAGCTCAATGTGGACATCTTTGGCTTAATTATTTTTATTTATCAATTGATTAATGAATAATAAGATGAGAAAAAAACTTGCTTTACTCTTTTTGGTAGTTTCTGTACATTTATTCTCGCAGGAATACCCCGTAACAGGCATCAGTATTAATTTACCAGCTACGCCCGATGCCAATACTGCTAACTGGGCAAGCAGTGCACCCGTATTGTCAGTGACTGTTAATTCAACTCCTGATTTTATCAGGCGTTTAAAAGAATGTCGCATTGCGTTGAGTATAAAACAAGGCGATGTAATCGTTTGTGGTGTAAAAGGTGGAACTACTACCTCAATTTTTTCATTTGGAAGTGCTCCGGTAAAAGTTTGGGTTGGGAGTAATGCGCTTGCACTCTTAGGGCAAGACTGCGTTTTAAAACCCGGTGAATATCAGCTTTGTGCTCAGGTTTTTGGCGCCGAACAAGGTGCTGTTCGTGCTATTAGTCGCGAAGTATGTAAACCATTTACAATAAAAGCCGTAGAAGAAGTTCTACAGAATTATCAAGCACCACAAGCAATTAGTCCTGCTAATAAATCAACTCTTAGCGATATTGAGGCTAAAAAACCAGTTACTTTCAGATGGGTTCCAGTGGTGCCAAAACCCAAAGATAATGTAACTTACCGATTGAAAGTTTGGCAACTCATGCAGGGTCAGAATAGCACTCAAGCCATGAAAACAAATGCACCGCTTATTTCCAAAGAGGTTCAAAATCAAAATCAAGCCATCGTAACAAATTTATATACAGGTCCTTGTAAGCCTCCATACCTGTGCGATTTTGTGTGGAATGTACAAGCGCTTGATAGCAAAGGAAATTTCTTAGGAAGAAATAGCGGATTAAGTGAGGCCTCGGAATTTGGAATAGAAACTAAAGGAGATGCGCCATTATTGAAAATGATGGGAGGCGCTAATGCTGAGTTTAAAATTGATTCAGTAATATGTTTGCAAAAAGAAAACGGACTGTTTAAATACCATGTTTGGGCGCATTATTCAAATTTAACCGGAAGTGTGGACAATATCCTTCTGAATGACAATCAATCATTTGCTGGTTATCCCGCCAACCCTAATCCGGGAACAGGACTCAACTTGCGGAATAATATCCGCATGAAATCAGGCTCTTACAATGGTGCACTTACAATGAATGACATACTCGAATCGAGTTCAGGAACAATAAGCAATATTACACCACTGCCGGCTTCGGGTTCAACTCCTGCATTTTTAGCACCTAACAGCATACATAATTTCCAATTCGATTTTACAACTCCAACAAACACACCTGTTCAGTTCACATATTACGGTTTAGTAAATGATGCATTGAAAGACAAGCCCAATAGAAATTCCCGGAATGAGATTGACAGTCTTAAATATCCGCCATGTCCGTGCAGTATATGTGACGAAATTCAATTAGCTGCGACTCAAAACGGTGAAATTAAATACGATCCGAATGGCATATTAAGTTTTGCTGCTAATGTAAGTTCAAGTCCAAAAAAAGTATTGCGCATTAGGGCTGAGTTAGTTTATTTCGACATGAAAGCCGATGATGAAAACTGTTTGATATGTAATAAAAAGAGCAATACTTTTAGCAATTTCACTTCAGTTACCACAAGCAATACGAATTTTACAGGAAGTTTGCCTTATGGGCATAGTGCTCAGTTCGATGCACTTACAGCTGTAAATATAAGTGGAGGAGTGCCTATCAATTTCTCCATAAGTATTCCTCCAATAGTAAGTTGCTGTAATGCTACGGTTAATTTCTGTATACGCTATGTAATTACTTTCGAAGATTGCACAGTTTGTAATACTTTAGCCTGTTATCAATATAAAATTACGGGTTGTCCAAAATGATTTCAATCATAACTTATTTATAATGAAATTCATAAGGAATATTTATTCAATATTTATCTACAAAAAAATAGCACAATGAGACAATTAATATATATATTAGCAATACTTTCGTTCTGGTTTGCTGTGGTTTCAGCTTACGGACAAACTCAAACATTGGGTATAAGTCAGAGCCAGTCGGGTAACCCAAGCAATGGTTGTGGTACTTGTTATACCATTTCCATTCAGTATTCTATTAGTAATGTGGCAGCTACCGGCACTACAATTGTAGCCACTTTCCCGAACAATGTTTTTGATTTATGTAATAGTGGCGGTGCAAGTAGCTCGGTAGTAGGTACAACTACAACACTTACTTTTAATTTAGGCAGTTTACCAACCAGTGCCAGTAGTGTTAGTTATCAGATAAAATTCAAATCAGGAACAACTTGTAATGGCACAAATGGCGCATTAACTGCAAAAATTAGTACAATCGAACATCCTGTTCCGGTTTTAGCTTCAGGCTTAACACTAACCGCTGTATCCACCGAAGGTTGGAATATAACAAAATACATTGCCAACAGTTATTCGCAATGGTATAGTGGCTATGGAGCCGGAAATCCATTCGCATACACAGTTTCGATTTGTGGAGCAACGGTGGATGTTTATTATCATATCAGGGTTTATAATAATGGTTGTATCAATTTAAAGAATTCGTCGGTAACTGATAATTTGCCTGCAGGAGCAACCGTAGCAGGTATACATACAGGATGGCCTACAACGGCAGGGAATTTAATAACATCGACTACCGGAGTTGGAACAGTAACCTGGAACGTAGGTAATGGTTTAAATACTTTGGATGCGAATACAGGAGCTTATAGTTATTATGTACATTTAACTTTCCCTGTAGCACAATTAAATACAGTGAAATGTAATTCAGCAACGTTGAATGGAACAAATTTCTGTACCAATGCACCCAAAACAATTACTTCAAACACTGAATGTATTACCCTCATTGGCGCATCGCCTACTACTTCTTGTGGTATATTTGGCACACAGTATTATTATAATCCTACTTATTATTATTTTATTGGTTGCAATGCCTGGCTCAATATTGCTCTGGCACAGTCGAACCAATGTGTTGGTAGTACAACTACGCTGAATAATATTAGTTATAATACACCTATTCCGGTGCAAATGCATGTAAATAACTTCAATATGAGTGCGATTCCTGCTGGAAAATTTGTGACTATCACAATAAACACAACTTGTGGAACATACACCCAAACATATACGGGGCCTTTGGCTGCAACTAATGTCAATTTTTATGCTGCGCCTTTTAGTTTGCCACCATTGTGCGTGATTACCAATTTTGCACTCGCATCAAACATGAGTATTACGGGAAATGCGTCAGTAACCTTCGGACAATTGGGCTTTACAGTATTAACAAATACTTGGAATACCAATGCACCAATTTTACCCGGAACAACAGTAACCATGACCGGTGCTGCATATAATAGTTCGAATGGCAGTTTTGGTTGTGCTCCGTCTTTTGTTACCAGTGCTAAAATGCCAAAGATTGAATCAATAAAAGATTTTTGCCCGCCTCATTATCAATACTATAATTGTGTAAATCCTAACGATACAATAAAGTATTCAATTGCAGTTCAGAATTATGGAACTGCCAATTTTAGTGGTGGCAGCATTAGAGATGTGTTGCCGGTAGGCTTAAAATATGTACCAAACAGTAGCACTTTTGGAAAATATACTGCTTATACCAAATGTAATTCATCCAATCAGGCAGGTACAGGCATATCAGTAGCTCATGCTGAGTCTGCCGCAACAACCAACTTACAGTGGAATTTACCAACTTTAACAGCCGACTGTAATGCAGGCAGTGAATGGTATGTGATTAATTTCAAGGTTGTTGTAACTACAGCCGCTCCGGCAGGTGTACTTACTAATCACGAAGATGTTTATGATGGATCAAATGTGATAGTGCCCGAAACTCCATATTATTACAATGGATATAATAACAATGCCTTTATTTATGTATGCGAACGAAAAGTGCCGCTTGAGTTGACTAAAGACGTAAGTAAAGACAATATTAACTGGGACAGTTGCGTAACAGTAAGTCCGGGTTCATCCGTTTACTATCGGTTAAAAGTGAAAAATGCCGGTAATGTTGCCTTCTCACAAATTAAATTGATTGATTTATTGCCTTCTATCAATGATAAATATGTAGTAAACTGCAACAACAGAGGAAGCACCATGCCAATTTACCTGACCAGCGCATTGCCTTTAGGAAATGCGAGTACCATTGAATATTCTACCAATCAATTCCCAACAAGGGGAGCTTTGCTTAACTTAATTCCTGATAACACCGTTGCTTGTAATACAGTTGCGGGTTGGTTACCATATTTATCCATTCCGGGTATTCCATCGGCTATACAAAACCAAAGAGCAATAAAAATTGATTTTGCGGCTTATTCTTTGGCGGCAGGACAAACCGAAACCTATTATTTCTCGGCTCAAGTTCCTCCGGGAGCAACTACCGGCTTGATTGGGTGGAATAGTTTTGCAGCTACTGCTTCGCAAAATGCAGTACAAACATTGGGAGCTGAATCCAAAAAAGTATGTGTTATTGTTGGAGAATCGGGTTGTGGATGCATAGGTAATTTTGTTTGGCTGGACAATAATGCCAATGGATTGCAGGATAGTGGCGAACCGGGGATCAATGGTTGTACAATTACGCTTTTCGATGCCGCAAATAATCAGATTGGATTACCGCATATCTCTACATTTAATATGTCGGGACAGCCGGGTTATTATCAATTCTGTGGCTTGACGGCTGGTTCGTATTACCTGGTTGTAACTCCACCTGCAGGATTAATGCTCACAATTCAAAACAATTCAAATAATGCTTTGAATAGTGATATTAATCCGGGGACATTGAAAAGTGCCATCTTCCAGTTCAATTGCCAGGATAACAATGACCTGGATATAGGTTTGGTAAAAGATGATGGTTGCGATTGTGCTCAAAGTCATTGGGGAAATATTTCCATTTCAACAAATCCAATAATTATTGATAATCCACACGATTACAATGGAAGCGCTGTAAATAAAATGAACAAAATGGCTGGAGCTAATGATACGAATTTGAGTAAATCGGCAACAGTTGGAAATATTGGAATAGGTCAACCTATAGGTGGTGGCACTTCCATTAAATTAAATTGTGGTCAAAAAGAGCCTATAACACTTGATTGTAATAAAACTTATACATTTAGTGCCAATTATATTTGCAGTAAACCAAATTGTGGTTCAACACAAATAGTAATTACACCTCCAACAGGTCCAAGTTCTACATTTACAAATACAGCTACATTTACAACAAATAATAGCGGTTTTTATACTGTAAAAATTTATGGAAAATGTGGAAATAAAGTGTGTGATAGTTGTGAATTTAAGTTTAAAGTTGTTTGTCCAATTTGCCCATGCGAATATCGACTTGGAGTAAAGGCGGGTAATGGAACACAAACAGTTGTAAACACAAATCCTAAATACACTTTGCACAATCAAACATTTGCAATTACAAGCCCTGCAGGTTCCTTGTTTACTCAAGTAAGAGCAAATGTTGTAAGTTTCGACTTATCGAGTGGTTTTGAAAACGAGTGTATTAGCTGTAAAAATTTACCTTATACTTGGGGAAGTATCTTCAATGCCTCGAATATTAATACGAATGCGGCTGTTGCTGACAGTATTACTATGGGAACTAATCCTCCTGTAATTCAATTTACTCCAACATTGACAAATACACATCAAAATCCACGAGAAACTATATGGGGAAATTATAGCGGATTTACATTACCTAGCACATTAAATATGCAATTTATATTACCACATCCTTC
>CAMBSB010000104.1 GCA_945870155.1 Paludibacter jiangxiensis
GCTTTAATTATTGTTCCTTTGTTTTCCGCGAGTTCGCTTGTCGAAACTATTTTTTCCCTTTTATCACTCTCTTCTACTTCAACTTCCGGTTCAATTTCCTTTATTTTACTTTTTACCTTTTCGATGTTATCGGTATCAATAGTCATGGTTGAATTTGCAAAATTCACCGTTACGAATTTTACTTCCTCCAGTTTCGACAGACAATTTTCAATCTTAGATGCGCAGGACGCGCAATCCAGATTATTTAGCTTATATTTTTTCATGTCTAATTTGTATTTGGTTTTAAATCAGAATAAACCCTGCTAAAATTCGAAGAGTTTAGCTGTTTTTTTATGCTACAAAAATAGTAAAAAAGAGAGTGCAACTAAGTTGCAAAGTGAATGGTTGAAAGGTACTTTTGAGTA
Source organism: Paludibacter jiangxiensis (assembly GCA_945870155.1). Classification (GTDB taxonomy): domain Bacteria; phylum Bacteroidota; class Bacteroidia; order Bacteroidales; family Paludibacteraceae; genus Paludibacter; species Paludibacter jiangxiensis_A. The sequence goes on from CAMBSB010000104.1 coordinate 405, forward strand.
ATAAAAAAAAAGACAGCCCAACTGATTGAGCTGTCTTAAATCGGAATTACATTGCTGTATTTTTTAAGTCTTGATTTACTTTATAAACATTCTCGACTTCAGAAACATAGATAATACCATCACCCGGATTGCCGGTTCTTCCTTTAGTGGAAATAATGCTAACAATTTTTTCTACATCAACATCATTGCACACAATTTCAATCTTAGCCACTTTGCTATCTGTTATAGAAAAATGGGTTGACAGTGATAATTCATCACTTTTAAAACTCCCTGTACCTTCAGCCATCGAAACTGTTATATTAGGATAACCAGCCTGTAGTAATTGATTCAAAATATCATTTACTTTAAATGGCTTTACAAATGCTTTTATTTCTTTCATGATTATATTTTTTATATAGTTATTTAGCAAGCCATTTCCCCTGCATTCTTTTTTGCCGAAAGCAGATTGTATGCACCTTTTACAACTACTTTCACCGTTTTTACGTCTATATCTTTGGGCAGTATAACTTCTGTGGAGCCACCATCGGAAACACCTTTTTGAACTTCGACCATACGGTATTCAGTCATCGAATTACCCTCTTCCATTTTACTCTTGTCAAATACAAAAATAAAATCTTTATCTTCGAAACTAACAATTGCTTCGGATGGTAAAGCTGTGACTTGATTACTCGAAGTTTCAATAATTGCGTTTACATACATCCCCGGCAATATGTTGTTGCAAGACTTGGAAACATTAGCGTAAACTTTGTATGTTTTGTCAATGCTTATCGACTTACCAGTTTGATATATTACTGCCTCATGCTGCTCGGTTTCATTGTTGATGAAGAAACGAATTTTTTGACCATTCGAAACTTTATCAGCATCTTTTTCGAACAAAGTCAATTCAAGAAAAAGCTTGTCACTGTTTACAATCTCGAATAATACATCGGATGCCGAAACAGATTTTCCAATGCTCACATTTACTGCTTTAACAGAACCTGAAATTGGTGAAATAAGTGCGACTGTTCTACTTATATTATCATCGTTTAACTTTGACGGATTGATGCCGATAAGCTCTAGCTTTTGTTCCAACGCTTTTACCTGAGTTTTGAGACTTTTATATTCAGAAGTAACCTGTTGCATGTTTTTTTGAGAGGATACATCGCTTTTATAGAGTTCGCTTTGACGTTCATATTCTGCTTTAGCAAATTCAAATTTATTTTTTGCTTCCAGATAGTTTTGTTGAATATCAATAAAATCCTGATTTTCTATAATGGCCAGTGTTTGCCCTTTTCTGACAGCGTTGCCAGGCATTAGACTAGTTGTTTTAATAAATCCGCCCATTGGCATACTTACAGTTGCCAGATTTTGTGGTGCAACTCCAACTGAACCACTTACTTTAAGTGTTCCACTCATCGAACGCATTTGAAACGCTCCCAATTCGATATTAGCTAGTTTTATCTGGTCATCGCGTAGTTCAACGATATTTTCAGGTAGTACCTCTTCTTCACCTTCACCTTCTGCTTTTGTGGTTTTACCGCATGATACAAAAGCAACTGCCAATGCTGAAATTAAAATTATTGATTTGAAATTATTTTTTGTCATAATGTTTATGTTTTAATACTCCCAACCCCCAAATGAGGGCTAAAGGAGTGAAAATTAATATATTTTTCCGGTAATAAAGTCTATTGAAATAATGGTTTGATTATAATTGTTTTGTGCATCGAGATAGCTTTGTTTTATACTTAATGCCCGATTCAGGCTTAGGATGTAATCGAGATAATCCATTGCTCCGGCTTTGTAACTTTTCGTTGCCTGTTCAATAATTAAATCGGCTTCTGGAATTGCCTGTTTTTCGTAATAATCAACACTATTGCTGTTCTTGCTGAATTCAAGCATTAATGAACGATAATTACCTGAAAGCGATTTTGAATAATACTCCGCATTTGTTTGTGCCACTTTTTCTTTAAACTTTGCCGCTTTTACTTTTGCCGAATAAGGTGCGAACCATAGTGGAACTGCAATGCCCGCCTGAATACCTGTAAAGCGGTTGCCCGTACCAAATACACGTGGCACTCCGTTTATTTCCTGAGTTCCCTGCATGGTTTGGCTGAAATATCCTATACTCAAATCGGGTAAAGCACGGCTACTTTCCAACTTTTTTTCCAAACGTGACACTTCAACCTGTTGATTAACGTAACCAACAGAAGGGTTGGCTGCTAAAACGGATTTGTCGGTAGCAGGTAAATAGTCGACACGGTGTAACACTGTATCGGCAGGGTACAGGGTTGTTTCAACATTTAAAATCGTTTGTAGTTTCTGATTATAAATCACCAAATCTGCATTAATTTGTTTCAACTGATTTTTAATTTCGAAGCTTTGCGAACGGGCTGAAATCATTTCAAGTCGATTTATTTCGCCTGTTTTTGCCCTGAGTTCTGCCGCTTTTTGGAAGCCAGTGTATAAACTATCCTGATATGCGAATAATTTTTGCTTCGAATACAGGTAAGTCAATTGCCAATAAATTTGTTTCACTTGCGTGGCAATTTCGATCTGCGAAGTTTTCAACTGCCATTCACTGCTTTTCACATTGGCATTAGCTAGTTTATGTTGGTTAACGTAAACCGTAGGAAATGCAAATGACTGCGAAACGGTAAAACTATTGTCCTTGCTATAGGAGTTAAATTGCCCGTATTGTCCATCAATGCTAGTCTTTGGAATATCCCACGAAGCACCTTTCAATGCTTTTTGAACATCAACCGAATAAGCTGATGAACGTACGGACAAATTACTATCCAACGCCATTTGAATAGCTTGTTTTAGATTTATTCTTTGTGGTTGTTGAGCATTTGCAGTTGCTGAGCCTAACAGCAAGAGAATTACTAAAGCAGTTACTCCAGATTTACGTTTAAATAGCTTCTTGAAACTAGCTGAAGAAAAGAAAATATAAAAAATTGGCAAAACAATTAGTGTCAGTAAAGTGGCTGTTATTAACCCACCAATAACTACTGTAGCCAGCGGTTTTTGAACTTCAGCTCCTGCCGAAGTTGACAAAGCCATAGGCAAGAATCCTAACGAAGCTACAGCGGCTGTAATAATAACCGGTCGTAAACGTGTATGTAATCCTTTCAGAACCCGTTCGGTAATATCAGATACTCCTTCTTTTTCGAGTCGGTTGAATTCCGCAATAAGCACAATGCCATTCAATACCGCCACACCAAACAAGGCAATAAAACCGACACCAGCAGAAATAGAAAAGTTCATGTCGCGCATCCAAAGGGCAAATACCCCACCAATGGCGGACATGGGTACAGCCGAAAAAATAAGAAAAGACTGTTTTACCGAATGGAATGTGAAAAATAGCAATACAAAAATCAGAAGCAATGCCACCGGAACAGCAATGGACAACCTAGCATTTGCAGCTTGAAGATTCTGAAACTGTCCTCCGTAAGTCACATAATAACCCGTTGGTAGTTGAATTTTTGCATCCATTTGTTTTGTTACTTCTTCGATAATGCTCTGAACGTCACGATTACGGACATTAAAACCAATGGTTATACGGCGTTTGGTATTTTCGCGAGATACCTGAGCCGGTCCCGATTTAATTTCAACGTTGGCAATTTGCTCAAATGGTATTTGTCCACCATTGGGAAGCTCAACCGAAAGGTTTTTTACATCGTCAAGGTTTCTTCGGTAATCTTTATCCAATCTGACCACCATCGCAAAACGTTTTTCTTCGTCGAACACAACCCCTGCCTGACTTCCTGCAAAGGCAGCCCGTAACACACGGTTTACTTCTTCAACCGAAAGACCGTATTGAGCCAACCTATCGCGGTTATATTCTACTTGCACTTGTGCCAGTCCAGTCACTTTTTCCACATTGATATCTTCAACTCCTTCAATTCCCTGAATGATTTTCTCAACCTGAGCACCTTTTTCGGCTAATGTATTCAAGTCATCACCAAATATTTTTATGGCAACATCTTGTTTTGACCCCGACAACAATTCATTGAAACGCATTTGGATGGGTTGTTGGAATTCGAATTTAACCCCAGCCAACGGAATCAAAGCTTCCTCCATTTTCTCCACTAGTTCCTCACGAGTTTCGGCAGAAGTCCATTCGCTTTTTTCTTTTAAGGTAATAATATAATCACCTGTTTCCATAGGCGTAGGATCAGTCGGTATTTCACCTGCACCAATTTTACAAACCGTATGTTTTATCTCAGGGAATTTGTCGAGCAATATTTTATTGGCTTTTTGAACCATATCTACCGTATTTGTGAGTGAACCACCTTGCAAGGTAATTACACCGGCTGCCAAGTCACCCTCTTCGAGTTGCGGTATAAACTCGCCACCCAAACGGGCAAAAATACCCAAGCTAACCAAAAATATCACAATCGCAGAAATGGAAACCAACAATTTACGTCTCAGGGCAAAATGGATAATTGGATTGAAGCCTTTGTGAAACCAATCCATAAGTTTATCAGAGAAGTTGGGTTTGTGTTCGGTGCTTTTGCTCAAAAACAAAGCCGAAGCCATTGGAACGTAAGTTAATGAAAGAATAAACGCTCCTAAAATAGCAAACGCCACAACCTGTGCCATAGGTCCAAACATTTTCCCTTCAATACCCACCAAGAATAAAATAGGCATATAAACAATCAAAATGATTATTTCGCCAAAGGTTGCGGCAGTTCTTATACGGCTCGAAGCCTGAAAAACTTCCTCGTCCATTTGTTGTTGCGAAAGCCGTGAAACTCCCATATAGTGCTGCTTGCTCGTTGAAATTCGATATACCACACTTTCTACAATAATCACTGCACCATCCACAATCAATCCAAAGTCAATTGCACCAAGGCTCATTAGATTCCCTGACACTCCAAATAGATTCATTAGTGAAATGGCAAACAGCAATGAGAGTGGAATCACTGAAGCTACGATTAACCCGGCACGGAAATTTCCCAAAAATAATATCAAGAGGAAAATAACTATTAATGCTCCTTCAATCAGGTTTCTTGAAACTGTACCAATGGCACGACCCACCAAGTCAGAACGATTTAAAAACGGTTCTATTGTCACACCCTTAGGCATTGATTTTTGAATAGTCTCTATGCGTGTTTCTACATTTTCTACAACTTCGTGTGCGTTTGCACCTTTGAGCATCATTACCACTCCACCAACAGCTTCTGTAGTATCAATCACCAAAGCGCCATATCGGGTTGCACTTCCATATTGCACGGTTGCCACATCACGAATCAAAACAGGCATACCTGAAGCATTACTTTTGACTACAATTTTCTCGATATCCTCCAGAGATTTTACCAACCCAATGCCACGAATAAAATAGGCAGTTGGTTTTTTGTCGATATACGCACTACCTGTATTTTCGTTGTTTTTCTCCAGTGCTTGAAAAATATCGTTAAGCGATAGATTCATTCCCCTGAGTCTTTCTGGATTTACAGCAATTTCATACTGTTTGACGAATCCTCCATAGCTATTAATATCAGCCACACCAGGAGTTCCGAGCATCTCACGTCGAACAATCCAGTCCTGAATAGTACGCAGTTCCATAGGGTTGTACTTACTTTCCAATCCTTTATCAACGGCAAGTCGATACTGATAAATCTCCCCTAAACCCGAAGAAATGGGTGCAAGTTCGATTTTAGCCAATCCTGGTGGAATAGCTTCTTCGGCTTCCTTGAGCCTCTCGCTCAATTGTTGCCGTGCCCAATAGACATCGACACCATCTTTAAATACAACCGTAATTACAGTCAGTCCTAACCGAGATATGGAGCGAAGCTCTACAATATCGGGAATATTGGCAACTGCTACTTCGATGGGAGCAGTTATAAAACTCTCGACTTCTTGTACAGCCAACGATGGAGCCAGTGCAATAACCTGCACCTGATTGTTGGTAATGTCGGGAATAGCATCAATGGGTAATCGACTGAGAGAGTAAGACCCCCAACCCACTAGAGCTAATACAAACAAGCCGATAATAAATTTATTCTTTATTGAAAAAGATATTATTCTGTTTATCATAATTTATTAATTTATTTTAAATGCATTGTGGAAAAGTGTTGGATTCTGGCAAAGATTCCGATAATGAGAATTAAACAGATAATAGAAATGAAAAACCATTTTATTAGTTGTTTTAGCCAGATTTTATTCTTCTTTTTTCTCACAAATTATCATTTATTTTCTTGATTTATAATATTGATTGAATGTTTTTATGTTTTGGAAATAAACAATCTGGGGTTCGCCCCGATTTTTCAAACCAATTAAAGCATCTGCTTTACAAATAGTGTCTCCAGAAAAAGAATCGGGGATAAATGCATCTTCCTGAAAGTGTTTAACAAAATGATCATAGCAGCTCTTGTTACAGAAGGAATAATTTTTCCCTTTATAACTAAGTTTTATGCTTTCATGCTTGAGAAGTTTGTCACCATTCATACAAACAAGTTCTGCCGGAACTTGCTTGCCATATAATGCATATTGACGGTAGGTGTATTTTGTATCATGCCAGAAGGTATGAAACACCAAATAAAAAATTATGAAAACGAAAAGTGAGCTAAAGCTAATCAGCAAGGTTCGTTTAAATTTTTTATCTTCAATAATCTGCTTCTCATGCAATTCCCTTTTTGTTAGTTTCTTTTTACTCATTTGAACTGAATTTAAAGTACAATAACAAAGTCCTGATATTTCTATCAGAAAAATAAAAATACTAGTAAGAAGAAATTAAACTAAAGCAGGAGGACCTCTATAGAATAGGTGTGTGGAAAGATATTGTTTTAGAATAACAATATCTTTAATTGGAAAAGTAGTTAATAAAACTCTGTCGTAGAGTTTTACCAGATCAAATGCCGCGAAAACGAACAACAAAGCAGTTGATGCAGTATTCGCATTAAAAGTTATTGCATTAGCTTTTGTAAAAACAATATTGTTTAGAGCATGACAATGCTTATTGGCTTCAGAGGAAGACTCACCTTTTTTTTCTGATTGGCAAGAATTACTATTATTGTGGTCGCTGTATGAATCTAAATGATGATGGTGCGGAATTGTAGAATGAAGTAACATTACAAGACCAGCCAGTAACATTAGAATAAACTTACTATTTTTCACCATTCTGTTCATAGAAATTTGATTACAACTGTTAGAACAACCGCAAAGATAAGTAAAAAGTTTATGCAACTGAGTTGCAAACTAATCTTTGCAGTTCGAACAAACTCCTTTCACAACCATATTTATATTTTCTACACTAAAATTAACAGGCAAGTTGATAGATGGAATAGGAATGTCACTTAGACAAAATGTATGTTGACATTTCAAACAAAGAAAATGTACATGCAGCTCTTCGGGGTGGCATTGACAAGTTTCTTTGCAAAGAGCATATTTAACTGCACCTGTGCCATCGTCAATGCTATGAATGAGTTTCTTTTCTTCAAATGTTTTAAGTGTGCGGTACAATGTAACTCTATCCGACTTATGAAACTTTTGTTCTAAATCAGATAAGCTAATTGCCATTTTCTGTTCCGTTAGAATGTCCAAGACCAATTCGCGCATGGCAGTTGGTTTTATATTTCTACTCGTCAGTTTGTCGTCTGTATCTTTCATGGGTAATTGTATAATGTTTACTCCAGTTTATAGGCTGTATTTGAAAACAAATGTACTAATAGTTTCGGTAAAATCCGAAAAAAGAATGATATTGCGAATTAGTTACTGCAATATAATGATTAAAACAGATTTCTATATTGCAAGTATTTAGATTTCTTCTAATGCCAATCCATTTATTAAAACCAATAAAGCCTTGTTTTTTTCAATCATAGACTGTAATGCCGGACTGAAAAAACTTTGGATTCTAGGAAAGACCTCAGCCCCGATTCCTCAGCTTGCGGAAATTGGGGAAATTGGGGTATCTGGATATTTTGAGTATCTCCTTTTTCCTCTAAATCCCCAGAATCCTCACTTTTGTGGGAATGGGGATTTTAGACTAATTCTACTGTTAATCCTAAATTAAGATCATCAGAAATTTGCTGAATTTGGGCAAATTTTGTTTGAGTAGAACTATTCGTGTGAACAAATAAACCGCTACCAACACTTTTTACCGAATTTTCGTATGCTGGTGCTACCTTATTTGTAATAAGATTGTCTTTGTTTATTGGAATATCTAAACTTCGTACATTTTCGGCACCTACATATTTTACAACATCTACAAGCGTTTGGCTTACCCTACCTTCCTGAATTATTCTACCATCTGGAAATGTGACGCGTATTTTTGCTTTCAATTGAATTGGAATTGGATATGGTTTTGACGGTGCCTGTGGTTGGTCAGAATCATCAATTGAAATAAATTCGACAGTGAGATTTAAATTAAGTGTGTCGGAAATATATTTTATAATTTGGTATTTTCGTGGAGTATCTGACAATGTCATTACATAGTAACCATCTTGAATAGCCATTTGACATTTTTCGTATTTCTCGGATATTTCTTTCGATACCAAATTTACTCCTGCTAAATTAATATTTAGTGCAGCAATTTGTTCGGGGTCGGAATTACGAATAACTTCAACGAGTGTTCTTGCTACAACTCTTTCTTGAATAATAATGCCATTTGGGTATGTAACTCGGAGAATATGTGATTTTTTTTTGGCTTCGGGTTCTGCTGCTATTAAGTGTGTAAAATAAGGACTGTCCCAATTTATTTTCTCTAATAACTTTTGCCAATCTTTTATTTGCATTGAGGGAAAACGATTGCCATAAAAGTCTTCAATAATATTAAATGCACATGCTGTAGATTTGTATTCCGTGTCAAGATATGGACTTAGTCGGTCTATCAATAATGGATTAGCAATGCGAGTAAGTTTATTTTCATCGTCCAAGAACTTTGTTTCCCAATCAATATCTTCGCTTAGTTCATCTATTTCTGATTGAATAAATTCGACATCATTTAAACTCTCGTCAGGAAACTCAATAGCAACTTGTTCAATCTTTATAACATTAGTTCCAGTGTTGATTTCTTGCCATTCAATAAGGAAACGAACATAGTGATTCAACGCCGCAGAAAAAACATACTTCCAACTTTGGTTCAATTCATTAATCTCTGGTATGGAAATAAATCCTTCAATAGCTACAAAATAGTCTTTAATGCGTGAATATATTAGAAATGCATCACGGTAATGGTGAATATATCCTTTGTTAATAAGTTTGGATATAGCATTCGTATAAATATCAATACTTCGTTCACTTAACTCATTCTCACCTAAATACTCTTTAAAGTATTCCAAATTCTCTACATTACAGAAATATTCAAAGGCCTCATTTGTTTCTACATTTTCGTCTGAATTGTTTTTTGAGAGAATGCTTGTTTCTTCAGTATTTACATTACTGATTTCCATTAGAAAATCTATGTATTTTGGTAGCGCTTCTGAATATGTATTATGCCAGGAATTATCAATTTCTTTTACTTCTGGGATATTCATAAATACGGGAATAGCCATAGGGTATTCCGCAACTGAATTATGGGCTAAAAAAATCTTGCGATTGCGTGAAAAATAACTATCATTAATTAGACTTCTAACTGCATGGCAATAGTTGCTTATGGCTTTGTCCAGAAGGCCTAAATGAGATAAATAGTGTGCAAAATCAGGGATATTTTTGGTGTCAGTTAGTCTTCTGTAGGCTTCGTTAGCTTCTATTCTTTTACGTGACCCTACTGCAACATATTCGGACATGTCAGGAAAGAAGATATGCAAATTTACAAGGAAATAAGAAATTTTATCACGTGGAAAAGCAATTACTTCACCATCATTATTTAATTCCAGACGTTGTATTTGGTCTGTATTACGTGCTTTCTCCTGAATGGCCAATCGGGAATAAAATGACACATTTTTCACCACATTAAGACGTTGTTTAGCCCAATGAGGATTCCAAGTTGTGTAAACATCGTTTAACGAATCGTATCCAAGCAAAATGAAAGGAAGCGTAGATTCCTTAATTTGCTCAAAAGTTTCTCTTAATGGCAGTTGAATTCGCCATATATCGGGGTTGCCGTTTGATAACTGTGCTGGAGAAAGGTTTTTGATATAAATATAGTATTCTACACCGTCAAAATTTACACGGCATGGATTAACACCATCAATATGCTTGAATGTGGCAGAATTGGACAATATCTCGTCTAAGAGATTTTTTAATTCTTCCTTTTCTATTTTTTTAATTGCCATATTTGAACTAATTAGAATAAACTTTTATATAAGGGACTATTTGTTCGGTCAAATGAAGACACTGCATTTTGAATGTCGATTAAATGGGATAAATTGCTAGTAAATTTGACTTCGGAAACAAATTGTGGAATGGTTCCTTTATCAATGTGTGGCACGTCGTTCGCATCAAAAAAAGCAAGAGTATCTGAAGCTTCTGTATAATCAAAAAAAGTATTGTCCAGTTTTGCCCAATCATTTCCGATTGTTTCAGCCATTACAGTATACAGTTGTAATCGAGCATTTATTGGAGTGACACGTTCACAAATACGATCATACAGGTTACGAACAGAAAGCCCACCAGAACCTTGCCCTGACTCTCTTACAATGACAGACGCGATTAGTAAACGAGAATTAGGCGAAGGGTTTAGTTGGTCAAGTGAAAAATGGTGAATACGTTCTTCTGCGGAAGTACTTTTTGCTTCGATTTTATCTCGTCCCAATGTAAAATCATATTTTGCAGCTGGCGAGTTATGCCAGGCATTAATTAGCGTTTCAGGGTGTAAACTACGTTCGATAATTAGAAGTTCAGCCCACAAACCTTGTAATTTTTGTCGGGGTGGTTTGCTTAAAGCAGAAAAAATGGTAATAAGATTTTCAACTTCAATTGACAATTCACGTTTAGACGGCTCTTTTGGAATCTTCTGGAGCATCATAATGAATATCTCAATAAAATAAGCCTGAAGTGCAACATCAAGAGCGCGTAAGGTTATTACGGAGAAACATTCTTTTTGTTTTATTTCACCATCTTCTGCAATAAAGCATTGTAAATTGTATTCAATAGATAACATTTCTCTTACAATATTCTGAGTAGAAGAAATTGAGTTATTTGTTGATACAAAGAATTTTGGGAAACCCTCACATGATACGCCTAATTTATGAGGCATTTCAGTAAGAGAAATCACATCGAACGCTTCTTGATTCGTTGTGGTTTTTTTGAGGTTCTTGAATAGTGAAAATATAGAATTGTTTTCCATTGTATTATTTAGTTTTTATTCGTCGTCATCTAAATCGTCTTCTTGTTTGCTTTCTTCGTTTGAACAATAATTTGCCGCTAAAGAATCCGGGTAATTAATTGCTAAAGTGTATCCTTCGTGAGCAAAATCGAGCGGCGCACCATCTAAATGGAAGTGATAAAGTTGAAAGGTTATTGAATCATCGCCAACAATTTTTCTATCACCAGGGTAGTTGGTTGAATCAGTTGCAGAACTCGGACCCGCAAATAAATCAGTATCTACAGACAATCGTAAATTTTCGGAATCAAAAGTACGGTGTCGAATAGGGGCTGAGAATGCCATTTGAATAAAATAGACAAATTTCAAGGGCTTTTCATTATCCTCACTTGACAAATAGCGTAGATAACGAATGGTATCGGCTTTACGTCTAGCATCAAGAAAGTTTCCAAAGCGGAAGTCACTTAAAAAACTAATTGCTTCGTCAATTGGAAGTTTAAACCCTCTATGTGTACGGTCAAGAGTTGTGTACTCGTATGAAATATCAAAAGAGGACTTGTGTTGTTGTAGAAATGACTTAACAAGGTTGTCGTTTTCTTCAATTAATGATTTGCTTTCAAAGGCTTGCATCCCTCGCATCCCTTTTAACTTGGTATTTACAACTGAAATTGGAAGTACATTCTGTTTGGTTGGTCGCAAATTCGGTGACAGCAGTATTTTTCGTTCAGCGGCTGCCAAAGTATCACAACTTGCCAAAGTAGAACGAAGTTCTTCTTCGTGATTGATATAGTCAAAGTAATTTGTAGTAGTCCAACTCGGTAAAAATACACGGCAAGATTTTATGTAATCTTGTTTGTATCCAAAAAATCTACATCGTTGTTGAATAGTATCAGCATTTGTTGGGCCAACAGAATAACGAGGCATATATGTGGTTGCAAGTTTTTCAACTGTAAAACCACGATTAAGCATTTCTGCACCAACAAGAATGTGCATTTTGTAATTGTCCCATTCTATTTCTGATTGTGCCTCCTTATCTGTATTGACAAGCCAAACTTTCCGGTCATTGATAATGTCTGGAATAAATCGTTCTATTTGCTCAAAAGTAGGTCTTTCTTCATCTGAATAAAACTCAATAGCTAATGGAAATAATGAGCGAAAGCGCGAAATAATTTCTGCTTTGTCATCTTGACCATCTGGTTTTTTTAAAGCTATACGCCAATTTCTAAGTTCTTTATCAATCCACTCTTTAAATTTTTTATTCCACTTCTTCGTATTATCGGGGTGGACCATCATAGAAAGAAATGATACTTCATCTACTTTAAGAAATTTAATTACAATTGCAACGGCCATAATGTGGAGCATTAGAGCGTCCTTTAATGACTGTGGCATTTTCTTTAGTGGATTTCTTTTTTTATGGAAAACTTGTTCTTTTGGAATTTCTTTAATCAAGCCACCGTTAAATAAATCATGGTTTTTACCTTCTTTACCAAAAAACAGTTTACCTCCAACATATCCTTCACCGGGTGTAAGTAATGTGTGACTTTTTGGGGAAAGAAGATCCTGCATACTAATTAAAATATTAGCTTGAGGAGTTGCGGTATATTGAATGTAAGTGTTGCCTGGAAGTGTCGCCCGTAATTTTAAAATTGATTCATAGGTTCTCGATTCTTCCATTTCCTCATCCTCGGCTTTCTTACTGTTCTTTCGTCCAAAACTATTTAATGAAGCTTGGTCAGCTTCATCATCAATAATAAGAACTGTTTCATTTGACATTACATCGCGAAAATCATTGCTTTTAAAAATATCTGCCAGTTTATTGATTTTATCGTAATGTTTTAAAATTGGTATGAGAATGATAGGTTTATCAGAAGATTCGATATGACCAATCAACTCTTCCATTACTTCAACTGTAGGATTTGTGTGTATTTTGAAATAATCGTTATTTGCTGAAGTAGCTCCAATTAAGTCTTTACGAAGTCGTTTTGACGTTTGATTCAATAAGTTGTTCTTGGTGCCGGCAAGAAAAACAATTACACGATAACCGTTATCTAATGCAAGGGCTGAAAGCCCAGTGAAAGACAAGGTTTTTCCACTTTGGACATAACCAACCACAAGGTGGGTTGTTTCTGGATTAGAAATAGCATTATGCGGGTTACAATGAGCAAGAATATTGGAAGTTTCATCTCTAAGATTAACAGCACCATTAATTGTAATTCCTTTTCTCCTTATTGAGCCATCGGGTCTCAGGTAGCCCTGTTTTTGAGATTCGACAAAGGTTTCAAAGCAGTTACCACAGGTTACTTTTTGAAGTGCACACTTCATTCCTGAAGGTAATTCGGCTGCTTTATCTATTATAATCTGTTGCATAATTTATACTTTAGTTTTTTTGATATACTCATTGAAATTATTAAATAAATCAGTCGCAGTATCTTCACCTGACTCACGTGCCGTAAACTTTGCAATTGCAATCGTTTTAAGGATTGCAATGTTTGACTCACTAGGCTTTCCAAAATGCTGAAAGAAAATGTGTTTTGTGTTTATTTGACAAATTATAATATTCTCGTTTTTTTGGCGTACATCAACCCAAAATAAATCATTCCCTGATTCAACAAATTGAACCTTTAGGGTGTAATTTTTATCTTTTATTTTATAAGTTGCATCATATTCACCTATTACGATTGGAATTACATTATCTACAATATGCTTATTCTCTACTTCAGTATTTAAAGGCTCAAAAACAGATTGAACAATGTTGCTTTTGACATTATTGTCAATCGTAATAACATTACGGTTGTCTTTCGGTGAGGAGTTGTATTTTGTAACAATTTTTTTTATCAACTTTCTTGTGTCATCAAGCCTATATTCCTCGGCTTGACTATATAGGTCAAATTCTTTTGTGTGAATTTCACCTTTCAGGGCTTCCATTAGAGCATCAAGATTTTCTTTGTCCTGTATATCATTTTTGTTAAATGACACTTCAAAACCATCCAACTCTAGTTCACCAAATGTTCGTTTATATCTGAATGTACCTGAAGAACCTGATAAACATTTAGGAAAATAACGACCATCTGTTTCAGCTCCAATTATGACTCGTCCACGACGAAGAAGTACAAAACCGTTTTGAGTACTATTAATATCACGAAGTATGCCAATAAAGCCTTTAGCTTTGTATTTCCCAAATTTGAAATCAATATTTTTCTTCCAATAAATTGGAGTTGCATTTGGTGTTCTGGCAAAAGGGGCAGTAAGTATTTCGTATTCGACAAAAGTAAGTTCCTCACCGCATACTACTAATTTCATCTCTTTATCACGTAACGATTTGCGGTAAATACTCGCAAGTTCAGTTTTAATTTTAGATAAGCTCTTAATAGCAGGAACATTTTTTGTTGTATCAGTAATTGTTACAATCGTATAGTGATTATTTTTGTCTTTAAGTTTTAATTCAACTGGCAATTCTTTCAAATCGTTAGCAGATACTTCATTAAGGTTAAAAGAAATAGTTCGTTCAACACCCTCATTGAGAGCTTTTGTAGTAACTGTCCATGATTCGCCAAGCCATAAAGCGGCAGTTTTTAATCCCATTCCGAATTCATTCAATTCATTGTTGTTTTCAGGAGTCTGGGCAGGCATAAATGCAGTTTGGTATTTACTTTCCCCAATACCAGCAGCATTGTCAATAATAACAATTTTTTTTGCTCTACCATTTATTGCATCCCATTCGATATCGATTGAGACTTTTAACTCAAAGTCTGATTCGAGGTTAACTAATTGGTTATTATTGTCCCTATAGGATTGCAAAGCATTGTCAATAAATTCAGCAAAGACATGTGAAATAGTATTCGGAAGATCACTAAATCTCTCATACATCATAGACCCAATGGCTATACTAACTGTCGGCATAATATTTTCGCTCATAAGTGAAGAAGTTTTTTTACTATGTGTTTGATTATGGTAACATTCACTGCATTGCCAAGTGCTTCAAACGAACGTCCTGGTGAAAGAGAAAAGTTGTCATCTCCAAACTTTATTTCTTGCATACCTTGTAATTTTGAAGCTTCTTTAAGTGTCATATAACGGCCTTTATCTGGTTCACCTTCCTTTAGAATTTCTTTTGGTAATGGTAACCAAGGGAAAATGGGTATTTGAGTGCTTACCAAATTGAGTGCTGGCGAAAATGAGGGTAATTTAATACGTATTCCCGAAGCTCTAAACTGAATAATTTTATTTTCTATAATTGGATCTGCATCTTTACCGCAGTTCCATTCCATTTTCATATGACTATTATCAAATTTGCTTACCTTTACCAACCAGGTATCTACCCAAGATTTATGCCTGTTATAGAATTCTCTATTTAGCTTTATATATCTAATCTTCCAGTGTGGGAATACCTTATTTTTATCAGTTTGAGCATAGTTTGGCAAGTGTTTTAAGCATTCCGCAACAGTTGAACCCACAACAGTTTTGCCAAGTTTGCCTTTTCGACCTACCAAATCTTCTAAATTCTGAAAAGCTGGTGGTTTAACTTCAAATTCATAGTTTGCCCCAAACTCCATTGCCCATATTGGGAAAGAGGGTAGAGTGTCGCCATGTTGAATGGTCAAATCAATAAATTCTTGCCAAATAGCAAGTTGATTGTGAGATTCAGGTTTTAATTTTTGTATTTGAGTATCATTTATATCTATGATTTTAGTTATATCACATTGTATTGGGCGGGTTCTCGGGAATGAGAAACCTTCAATAGAACCAAAATCTTTATTTCTACAAACAATGTAAATGCGGCGGCGGTGTTGCGGAATCCCAAATTCGTGAGGTGATAGTATTTTAGGGTCAAACACTTCATAATTAAGTGCTTCAAGTTTGGCTTTTATTGTAATCCATGTATTGCCATTATCATGTCCTTTAAGATTGGATACATTCTCAAGTAATACATATTCTGGTCTGTGAATTTCAAGAATAGCACAAATGTAATCAAAAAGATTTCCTCGCTCTTTATCATCAAAAAAGCCTTGTCGTTTGCCAGCTTGACTAAATGGCTGACATGGAAAACCTGCACAAAGGATATTGTGGGCTGGTACATCTTCTGGAATTATTTTAGTAATGTCGCCAAAAATTGGCGTGTCTGGAAAGTTAATATTGTAAAGTCGTCGTAAATCTTCTTTGAGTTCAGACGCAAATACACATTTGCAACCTAATTGTTCAAGTGCAAGGTGGAAACCACCCAAACCAGCAAACAAGTCAATAAAAGTCAGTTTTCTCATATTAATACTCTGTATAAACTCCGACTTTCATTCCTCGGAAAAGGGATTTTATCATGTTTTCGTGAATAAAATTGTTTTCGTGTTCGAAAATCATAAAGTATTTATCCAAAAGTTGATTCAATTTAAATATTCTCGTAAATCGATTGCCTTGTATCTGTCCATACATATTGCTCTAAAACGTCACCAATAAACTCTTGTACATAAGGGCGTTCTGTAAATTCATTCACTTCTTGTTCACTGTCAAAACATGAAGCTAAATTAAAATTATCAGTCCAACGCAAACCAGAACTGCTAATAGAAAGAAACATATCTTTTGTGTAGTTCGTGACACAAATTTTATGTACAGTTGTAGTTATCCTACCGTTTAAATCGAGTATCATTTTGATTCTATTTTATCGTACAAAGAAATATGAAGAAGCTAATTCGTGAGTAGCATCTATGTCCGCTTCTTGACCAGAGTTATCCTCGTTGTTTCGAATCAGGTTCTGAATAGCAAAAGTATCCCAACCTGTAAGGAAATCAGCTTTGGTGCCTAATTCAATTTCCATGGTTTTGCTGTTGATTGCAAGTACAGTTTCTTCGGAATAAGCATCTTTATCTTGTAGAAACTCTTCTACAAGATTACAGAGAGCTTCATTAAAAGCGTCTCTTTCTGTGTAACTACTGTAGTCTGACATAATATTTGTTTTTAAAGTGGTTTGATTTTTTATAAAAGCTATAATTTATTGATTTTAATCAATTCTTCAACTTCTTCTTTTCTTCCTCGTCGGGTTGCATATCGTAAAAGTTTGTTTTTATTTATATTGTGTTTCTCGAAAGCAGAGGTATAAACAAGGTTTATTTCTGAGCCTTGCAAAAATAAAAACTCTATATCCCCTACAATATCGACCAGTAACTTTTCTATTGTTGGGGTATTTGTACCCTCAATAATTTGCAATGGGGCTTCTGATATTAGTGTACGAACAATGATAGACTCATTTCCAATGATATAGCGACTGAAATCATCCAGATTGGGACACAAAAAAACACGAATAGAGCTATTCCCATTTAGATAGTCGAAAACTGATTCTGTGACTTCGCGCTCAACATCAATATAAATGTAATTGAGGTTGGGAATGTTGTGCAAATATGGGGCGATTGTTTTACTACTCCACACACAAAAGTTAGCATAAGGGAATTGTGTTTTGAGTTGTAGATTCAATTGTTTTATTTCATCTGAAATAAAAGCAATAAAATTTTTGTTAGAAGTAGTATGCAGAGAATATACACCACGTTCAATACGGGTTAGTTCATTACTCTTCAATAGTCGATCTAATTGTATTGAAAGAGCATTCGGAGAAACAATTTGTTTTTGTTCTTCCAAATAAGTAATCAACTCCTTACGAGTAAATTGACTGGTTTTAGCAGCAAAATAAAGTATGTCTGTGATTGTTGCCATATTAGATTAATTATGAATTGCAAATGTATAACATTTTTGGCAACAAACAAT
>CAMBSB010000105.1 GCA_945870155.1 Paludibacter jiangxiensis
CCGATTTTTCTACAACTTTTATTGTGTAGTAACCTTGTTGAACTTGATGTTTTATGGTAGAATTACCTAAAATAGTAAATAAAAATTTGTCGTTAAGATATACATAAAATGGGTCTTTGTCATTGTTTACGAGAATGATAGTGCCTCCAAGTAAAGTTGCTACGCTTTTTGTTACTTCAAGAATAGTTTCTCCCAACACTTCTTGTTGGTGTTGTTTTTTGCGTGCTTCTTCTGCCTTTCTTGTCGATTCTTGTGCTTGTGAAATTCGTTGTTGTTCTTCAATATGTTGCTCTTTGCCTGTTTTTCCAGAAAGTTCACTGGAAAGTTTTTCAGATAGTGTAATCAAATCAGACATAGATTTTATTGAAGCACCGTCCGAATTAGAAGTTGTCAATACTTCTGTGCTTTCTACGTCAATCAATCTGGCAGAAATGTATTTTTCACCTAAAACTTCACTAATTTCAGCTACACAAACCAACTCAACGCCAAATTGTCGTCCTAAACGTGAAAGTGCACTGTCTTTTACGTTGTTCGTATTTTGTTTTGACTGTTCTTTACTCAATTCGTCAAGGAAGCTACTTGTACGTTCAACGGCAGTGTAATTTCCACTTTTCACAAAACCCTCAACTAACTTGTCTCCCAAAACTTTGTTAATGCCAGTATCTGTTCCACCTGTAACATAAACAGCAACTTTTTGCTGAGCAAAAGTCAGGCTCGTAATGAGTAGCGCAACCGCTAAAAATGTTTTTCTTGTTTTCATAAGTGTTTTCATTTAAAAATCTATTTTTCGGGATAAACTTGGTTGTTTTCTTTTTTATATATATGCCACCTAATCATAAATATCCCCAGTTTACTTAGCATATCCACCATATATATAGAATAATGTGAGTTAACTGTATATATCGCTTTTATGTTTAAGTGATATACTTTATATTTTCATTTAATTAAGACCTCAAAGTTAATTAATATTTTCAAATAACAAACATTTATATAAAAAAAAGGAGCAAATTTGTTTTACCCCTGTCCTCCAGGATATAACTTTCAATTAATTTATAATATATTTCGGGTCGCTGTTGTTGGGTTTTGCCGCTCGGCTCTGCCGCTTTGCTTCCAAAGAATTACTTCCTTTGGTAGTGACTGTTAGTTCCCACCTAGCGCGTAACTCACATTTTGTGCATAAATATAAATTAGATATATCCGCTAGGATGGGGTAGGCCATTTTAAGTTGTAATAAATTATTGTTGGTTGATATTTTAATCTCGTTTTTTTGTATTTTTTTCTTTGTAGTTGCTATAAATATATTTGCGGAAGACTATCCGTTATAAGTTCTTAATTGATTTTCTTTGATTCACAACACCAATATAACGAAAACCTAACCAAACTTGTGGCTTTTTATAAATCTGAATACTATCAATATGACAATTTTGAAAAGGATATTGATAATTACCTCCTTTCGAAACATTCTTTTCTAAAGTCATTTCAGAAACATTACCAAATAAATCAAAAAATGAACCTTGTTGAGCGAAAGTTGCCACTCGACATATAAAATTTTGCTTTTTATCATCCCCACAATTATAGTTAAAATTCAAATTGCCTTTATTATTAAGCGGGTTAGGTATTTGTTTTTTCGTAGTACTTGATTTAGCAATAGTTTTCCACTCTTTTTCAGTTGGAAGTCTATACGATACAACTCCATTTCCCCGAAAATTTGTTTGCCATTTACAAAAAAACATTGCTTGTTCATAGGATATACCTGTAATTGGATAATTATAAAAAGGGCATTTGTTATTTGTATTTAATGAATTGGATTGGGTGTCACACGTACCTTTAAAATAACCCAGAGGGAACCCCGACTGAGTTCTGCTGTTGTTAAATGTCTTTTGTTTGTCTTTAAATATATCCCAAACTCCTTTTGTTACTAGCGTACTGTCAGGCAAAACTTCTTGAGCAACTTCAACACTAGTATTATCAATAACCCAACTATAAAATGATAACCATGACGCAACGGTTACTTCAGTTTCCAGAACAAATATTGAGTCATTAAACTCAACCATTGCAAGTCTGTATTCCATAGGTAATGGAATTTTGGCACTTGTTGTATTAATTGAAAAAAATGCAATCGAAATAATCGCAAATATTAAAAGTCTAATTTTCATAATTCATTTCAAATTGATATAATAATTTTTTGAATGATTTCTTTTCTAAATTTGTTATGTTGGAGCATGGTAAATAATGATTAAGACTAACCTACTTTTAATTGCATCTGTTTCTGATTCTTTTATTTTTTTGGCTTACCTCACGCGAGACTTTGCGAACTCCTAGTTCGCATATATCCGCATTAGTTTTTCAATTTTGTTCTCATATAGGCAGTATTTACCAATAAAGAAATTGAATTGTTTTAGCCTCGCAAATATAAACATTATTTTTTATTATATAAATTAAATTCAAAAATATTTATCCTAATTCTTTTTTTGCTTTTCGTGAAAATCATTAAATCGAAAAAGAAAAGTCCTGAAAATCAACAATGATTTTCAGGACTTTACAAAAATTCAAATTGAGTTTTTATTCTTTTTCTTTGGTAGTTTCTGTAGGTTCTTCAATTTTAATATCGTTAGCACCTTTCAGATATGAAGGTAGATTAAGTCCAGCCATGTTAAATAAGTCATTTAATGGTGGAACAGTTTTCATCATGCCCGACACAAAATTGGCAGTCGTACTGTTACCACTGTCCGTATTATTGCCCGAATCCCAAACGGTAATTTTATCAATCTTGATATTTTTAACTGCTTCAACTTGAGTTCTAACAAGTTCAGGTAATTTTTCAATAAGTAAAAGTTGAAATGCTTTAGAAGGATCACCACCGGCAGCATCTACCACATCTTTATAACCTTCGGCTTGTTTGGTAAGTATTTCATACAAACCTTTGGCTTCGGCTTCCATTTTAGCAAAAATCGCATCTGCCTCACCCTTAGCTTGTTCACGCGTTTTTTCGGCTATAGCTTGTGCTTCGATAATGGCACGCTGTTTAGCAATTTCAGCCGGAATAATAATGTTTGCATTTTGGGTAGAACGTTCACGATCAGCACGTGCATTTTCGGCTGCTTGTTCAGCATGATATGACTCTTCGAGGGCTTTTGCTTGTTGCACTTTTTCGGATGCCGTGGCTATTTTCAATGCTTCAGCTTCCTTCTCACGACGAGCTGCATCTGACTGTGCAATAGATATTTTAGCTTCATTTTCTCCTTTGATAGCCAAGGCATTGGCTTCCGAAGTTTTTATACGGGTATCTCTCTCAGCTTCAGCCTTTCCAATCGATTCGTCTTTCATGGCTGAGGCAATACTAACTTCCCTGTCTTTTTGGGTAATGGCAATTTTTACATCCCTGTCGCGATGAGTTTCGGCAATCTGTGTGTCTTTTTCACGGTCGGCCATGGCTTTACCGGTTTCACCAATTTTTTCTTGTTCAGCAACACTAATTTTTGCTTCATTTATTGCTTTGGCAGCAGCTTCTTTACCAAGTGCTTCAATATAACCCGATTCATCTTTGATATCTGTAACGTTTACGTTAATCAATTTCAAACCGATTTTTTTCAATTCACTATCCACGTTTTTCGAAATATTATCCAGAAATTTATCACGATCTGAATTGATTTCTTCGATAGTCATGGTAGCAATTACCAAACGTAACTGTCCGAATAATATATCTTTGGCTAAATCCTGAATGCTTTCAGAGTTTAATCCTAACAATCTTTCGGCAGCAGTATTCATGTTTTCTGCTTCGGTTGAAATAGCAATAGTAAACCGACAGGGTACATCAACTCTAATATTTTGACGACTCAAAGCATTGGTCAAATTGGCTTCGATAGATAATGGTTTTAAATCGAGAAATGCAAAGTCTTGAATTACAGGCCAAATAAATGCACCACCACCATGAATACATTTGGCAGATGTGCCTCCCGTTTTACCGTAAACAACCAGAATTTTATCAGACGGACAGCGTTTATAACGCGAAACTAAGGCCGAAATGGTCACAAAAATGACAATTACGGCTACAATGATAATGTAAATTGGAGCAATCATAGAATTTTGTTTTTTGATGAATTAAATTTTTTGTACAATAAGGATTTCGTTATTTTCAATTTTGATGATTTTAACTGTAGAGCCGGAATTTATTTTTTCGTTTTCGGTCATTGCTTCCAGTTCATGTACCGATCCACCAACACTTACCAGCACTTTTCCTTTTCCTGATTTATTGGCGGGAATTGTTAAGTAAACATCTGCTGTTTTGTTTAATGCTTTTTCTAAGCGAAAACTGTCATCTTCAGCTAATTTAAGTAACTGTTTGATAATCAAAAAGAAAAGATAAACAAAAAGCATCCCAATAATAACTGAAACTATAATCAGGATTATTTTATTTGAAATTAAATTGTAAAACGAAATACCTGTCCATCCAAATCCAAGTAAAAAATTAATTAAATTGCGCAATGAAAAAAGTTGAAATGGGGCATCGGTACCATCAAAATCGCCATTAAAGTCGGCACTAGTACCATCCGAAGCATCTGCGCCCATAAAAGTCATTATGGTTTGTATGATAAATATAATACTTGCAGGTATTGCAACAAACCAAAATGCCTTTAAAAGCGGTTCTAAACTTGAAAGTAATTCCATAAGCGTGATTATTTTGTTGAATGATTAATATTAAATAAACAGAATACAAAGATTATAAATTTTTTTGACATAATCTAATAAAAATAGCCTTATTTATTAACAAAATTAGAATTAAACAAAAAAATGAGTTTAATCTTTGAAAATTAAACTCATTTAAGTGAAACTCAATCAAAATTAATAAAATTGAATCAATGTCGTTTTGTTAGGCATTTACAAAGAAATAAGGGAAAAACAAGAAGTGTAATTTTTGCTACTAAGTAACTTGATTTATTATATAAAATATTAAGTAATTACAAATATTGTTTTTGAACATCGACTTTTAAATTACAACTAAAATTTAAACTGCCCCAAGCCCCTAAAGGGGATGTAAAGACGCAGTCGATATAAAAGAAAAAATATACAAAACAATACTAATTCACATCCCCTTTAGGCCCCGATAACTATCGGAATGGGGCAGATGTTAGTTACTTTTATTGGGGCTTTTTCATCAATTAGAGGGACAACTAAAGGTTAGGAATCAATTAAAAATTAGCTATTTAGACCCTTAGCAGCTAAAATTCAACAAGTAAAACACCCTTATTTATAATCGTCTTGGAATTTGAAATTTCTTATCTAAATGACATTTATAATAGAATTGTAAAAGCTTATTGTTGAATATTTTTGAAAATTTTCAGCTGTTAATTTCGCCTATTTTGATTTGAAAAATAAAGGAATAAACTTTGGAACTTTTTGTTTATAGTTTTCATATTCAGCATATTTACCACTACTGATAGTTTCGGTAAAACGTGAACTACCTTCAAAAAGTAAAACCAGCAAAATCATGCCAATTATCGACCAATTAAACCATTCACCTGAAGCGGCAACACTGAAAAAGTAAAACGAAATCCAAATAGCCTGTTCTGCTGCAAAATTTGGATGACGAACAAATTTCCAAAATCCATCAACCATAAAACCTTTCGATAAAGAATTTTGATATTTTCCATCCCTTGCTATTTTATTCTGTTTTTGCAGATGGAATTTAAATAGCTGATTGTCAGATATAGTTTCGATAATTATAAATAAGAACATAAAACCGGCAGCTAAAAAATCAACATAATTTAAATCAACATTTGAATTTTCGGCAGCAATTATAATCGGGCTAGTGAAAAGAAGAATTAAAATATTTTGAAATATTGCAATAAACAAGAGATTAAAAAGGCTTGTCATCAAAGGTTTTTTGAGTAGCGGACTTTGTCGGAGTATGTTCCAGCGGTAATCTTCTTCACCTTTCCAGGGGATGATATTATATCCTCCTTTTCGGGAAAAATTATAAGTTAATCTCAAGCCCCAAATTGTTACTAATAAGGTCATTAACAATATTCTTGGAGAATTTGGAAAAGATGAAAGTACAACCCAGCTATAAACTATGGGTATTAAACTCCAAATTTTATCTACCTGACTGAAATTACGGGTTAATTCACCAACAATAAAACAAACTAATATTGTAACCAACATTATAATTATCAGCGTATTAAATATCTGATTGGATAATGTACTACTGAGATTAAATAAATTAAAATTCTGAACAAATAAAAGTGAAGATTGTAAATTCATAAATTCTGGATTTTTAAATTAATATTGCAAATTTCTGAATAATAAAAAACAATTATGAACAAAACAATTTTTTAAAATAAAATGTTCAACAATATTTGAAACTCAAAAATATTAATTTATAAATTCATATTAAATTTCGCTGACTCTGATTTTTTTTGTTTTAAGTTTGGTATTGTTGGTTTGAAATATCACATCATCCATTTTTGAAGCTAAAATGCCCACAAAAGCACAATCTTGTTTAATCTCAATAATTCCCAATTCCTCAGGTTTTAATTTTCCTTGTTTCAGAAATAATCCGGCAATATCACCTTTGGATATTTTATCGCGCCTACCACCTGAAATATAAAGCGTTTTCCAGACTGAAGGGAGTGGGAGTGGAGCTGTAAGTATTTCTTCCACAGGTGCTTTGCCAATAAATTCGGGCAATACTTCATTTTTCCAGGCCAAAATATAAGCCGTACCATCAGTTTTCATGCGGGCTGTGCGTCCATTGCGATGCGTGAATTCCTGTTCGCGTGAAGGTAATTGATAATGTAAAATGAATTTAATTTCAGGGATATCGAGTCCACGTGAAGCTAAATCGGTAGCCAAAATGAGTTGGTGTGTTCCATTTCTGAATTTCACCAAGGCTCTTTCACGGTCAATTTGTTCCATATCGCCATGAAAACAACCATGATTAATCTTGTTAGCAGTTAAGAAATCGCTTACCCTTTGAATGGACTCTTTAAAATTGCAAAAAATTATACCCGGCTGATTACCAATATGACTAAGTGCATCTACCAAAGTTTCAAGCTTATCTTTTGAAGGCGAAATAAAGGTTTTAATTGTAAGCTGAGTAATAGCTTCGTGTAGATAATTAATGTATTTTGGATGTTTTAATTTCACAAAAGCAGGCATTTTTTCTGCCTGTGTAGCCGAAGTAAGAATTTTTTTCTTAACATTGGGCAAGGCATTAACTATGGCTGTCATTTCGTTTTCAAAACCCACTTCGAGCGATTTGTCAAATTCATCGAGCACCAAAGTTTTTATAAATTCAGTCGAAAATCTTTCTTTGCGAATATTATCCGCAATGCGTCCCGGTGTTCCAATAAGAATGGCCGGTTTATGTTTTAAATCCATTCTGTCCTGAGCACCTGCACGTCCTCCATAAACCGCATTGGTTTTAAAACCCGAACCCATTTGACGTGTAACCTGTTCAATTTGTAAAGCTAATTCACGTGATGGAACTACAATAAGTACTTGAATTTCAGTACTATTTATATCAAGTTCAGCAATTATAGGGAGCAAAAAAGCAACAGTTTTTCCTGTACCGGTTGGTGATAATAACACAACTTCAGCATTTGACTGAATAGAAGCTAAAGCTTCGTTTTGCATAGGATTAAGCGTTTCAATGCCTAATTTATCAAGTATATTTTTTTGATTCATGCTACAAAGGTAGTCAAAACTAAATAAATATAAAACGAGTTTATAATCAACCACATTATAACTTACTCCGTTTTCTTTTTACTTCGCATCCACGATAAAAAGAATGTAACTTCAGTTCTATCCAAAATACTACCAAGTGTTTGATAAACAGATCCCAGTTCGTCGGATTTTTCCAGTAATTTCAATGCTTTGGCTCGTTTTTCTTCAGAAATAAAAGTATTAATATTCAATTCTCCCATATCAACAAATCGCGCCAAATGAGATGCAATGGTTGAACTTGCTAATCCACGTTCTATAGCAATCTCGTCTATTGTTTTTCCTGACTTGTACAATTCAAAACTCATTCTGAATGTTTCTCCTGCAGGTTTTTTCTCTTTTTTTTCTTTTTTCTCTTTATTTTCGGCTTTCGTTTCTGTTTTTTCACTCATGCACGACTTGAGATTATTTTTAGTGCAATAACTGTTAATTACATCCAGAAAAAGCGTACCATATTTTTCAACTTTTGCAGGACCAAAACCACTAATTTGCAATAAATCTTTCTCATTTTGAGGTAGATAGTCAGCCATTTCTAACAATGTTTTACTACCTGCCACAATATAAATAGGCAGATCGCGTGGTTCACAAATTTGGTTGCGAAGCATAACTAATTCATAATATAATTTTGGATTTCGCGAACTTATTGGTTTAGATGTTGAAGTTTTAGCATAAGCGTTAACCGTGAAGTCGGGTAGGAGGAAGGTGTTTTTTAATGAAAAATAATCTTCTACAGAAAATGGATGTTTCAGACCTTTGAAAACATGTTGTTTCTGTGCTAAATAGGCAAAATTGGAGCGCAACTGATCATTGTAATCACGTGCATTTTCGCGACTATCACTTGTGGCAGGCGATTGTCTGAGAGTTTCCATTAAATTTTCAATTTTCGACCCGAAAAATTCAGAAGCTGCCGATAATCTTTCGTGTAGATAATCTTCATTGATAGGATTTGAAACAAATATTTTTTCCAGCTGTTTTTGAAATTTATCTGCTACTTCCTGAAGTGTTTGAGCTTGTTTTAAAACTTCTTTTAAATATGGTAAAGTTTCATCGTTAAACGAAGTTTTTACTTCTTCTACCTCTCGTAATATGCGTGCTGCATGACCAATAGAAGTTCTAAAATCGAATAGTTGATTTAGAGTGTATAATCTGAACTGATTACGTGATTCATTTAACTGGTTTTCCAAATCCTGAACCGGCATTTTATTTTTCTCATGTTCCACTATTTGCCTATCATTTTCAATGCTATAAGGATTTATTTTACTCCAAAGAACCATACCTTCCAAACTCCTGCATCTACTTAATGCTACATAAACCTGACCGGCAGCAAAAGCATCTCCGGCATCAATTACGGCTTTGTCGAAAGTTAACCCCTGGCTTTTATGTATAGTAATTGCCCAAGCCAAACGCAAAGGAAATTGTGTAAATTTCCCGATTATATCTTCTTCAATTTGTTTGGTCTTTTCGTTGGTCGAATAGCGCACATTTTCCCATTCCATTTTAACTAAATCGATACTTTGGCTTTCTCCAGGGCATTTAATAGTAATATAATCATCATCAAAGCTTTCAACAACACCAATTTTTCCATTGTAAAATCGGCGTGGATTTTCAGTATCATTTTTGATAAACATAACTTTAGCACCAACTTTCAGCTCCAGTGTTTTATCGGTTGGATAACTTTTTTCAAAAAATTCACCCTCAATTTTTGCTTCAAATTGATGTTTTTTTTCCTTAAGCTTATTCAGTTCTTCGGCATTTATTTTATCGGCTTTGTAATTGTGCGTGGTCAATGTAATGTAAGTATCATCGCGTGGTGGTACAAAAAGCGGATTGTAGCGACTTTGTAGCAAGGACAAGCCATCGTTAGATAAACAATTGTTACGAACCTCATTTAAAACCCGTATAAAGTCGATATTGGTTTGTCTGAAAATTTTATCCAGTTCGATATAAACCGGTTGTTGCTGCAAAACTACCTGACTATGAAAGAAATACGGACTTTTGTAATACTGACTCAGAATTCGCCATTCCTCATCGGAGGCTACAGGCGAAAGTTGGAACATATCACCAATAAAAATGACCTGTACACCTCCAAAAGCTTCATTATGGCGATAACGCACATGTCGTAAAATGGTATCAACCGAATCGAGCAAATCGGCACGGACCATACTTATTTCATCAATCACCAGTAATTCAAGCTCTTGAAGCACTTTTCGCCGATTCCCCTGCATTTTCATTTTTTCAATCAGATTTTTTCGACCCTCCACAGTTGGAATAAATGGCGTGAATGGAAGTTGAAAAAATGAATGCATGGTTGTTCCACCTGCATTAATTGCTGCTACTCCGGTTGGAGCAACTATGGCCATTTGCTTTTTGGTTTCTTTTTTGAGCTTATGTAAAAAAGTAGTTTTACCTGTACCTGCTTTTCCTGTCAGAAAAATTGATCTGTTTGTAGATAAAGCAAACTCATTAGCTAATTGATAATAAGGCGATTCGTATTGCATAGTAAGTAGTTTAAAAAAAATCTGCCCCCTAACCCCCGACCCCCTAACCCCCAAAGTGGGGGGAAATAGCAGGGAATATTGCAGAGTAAATTTTATGTTTGATGATAAATACTTTCTTAATGATAAATACTTTATTTATTTAGATATTTTTTTCTGCATAAAAGCAAATCAACTACAAAGATTAAAAAAAATGATTTAACAAGCAAATAATCAGTCAAAATTAATAAAAAAAATCCGATGTTAAATAACAACGGATTTTTTTATATAAAAAGTATAAAAATGTTTATACTTTGCACCTAACTTTTTTTTCAAGTTCCCCACTATATTCCCCCTTTGGGGGCTAGGGGGTCGGGGGTTAGGGGGCTGAAACCATTTTTATTACTTAAGTAAGCATACTCAATAAAATACCGGCAGCCACCGCTGAACCGATAACTCCGGCTACATTTGGTGCCATGGCATGCATGAGTAAGTGATTGGTTTTGTCATAATGTAAACCAATTTCCTGCGACACACGTGCTGAATCGGGCACGGCAGATACTCCAGCATTCCCAATCAATGGATTAATTTTATTGCCTTCTTTCAAGAATAAATTCATAAATTTAACAAATAGTACACCGCCGGCAGTAGCAACAATAAATGCTGCTGCTCCTAATCCAAAAATCAACAAGGAATCAACCGTTAGAAATTTATCAGCTTGTGTTGAAGCACCCACGGTTAATCCTAAGATAATTGTAATAGTATTTATCAGGGCAAAACGTGCAGTTTCGGCCAAACGTTCAGTTACACCCGATTCCTTTAATAAATTACCAAAGAACAACATACCCAACAACGGCATGGCACTAGGTGAAATAAAGGTTGTAAGCAATAAACCAATTACAGGAAAAGCAATTTTCTCAAAACGTGTAACCTGACGTGGAGGTTTCATGCGAATTAATCGTTCCTTATTGTTTGTAAATAATTTCATCACAGGTGGCTGAATCACAGGCACCAACGCCATATACGAATAAGCTGCTACAGCAATTGCCCCCATCAATTCAGGTGCTAAACGCGATGCTAAGAATATGGCCGTAGGTCCATCTGCACCTCCAATTATACCTATTGCACCGCACTGTTCCGGAGTGAATCCTAAAGCATAAGCGCCAATAAATGTTGTGAAAATTCCTAATTGAGCAGCTGCACCAATAAGCATTAATTTAGGATTTGCAATTAGAGTAGAGAAGTCGGTCATAGCTCCAATTCCTAAGAAAATTAATGGCGGATACCAACCTGTTAAAACACCACTATATAGGATATTCATTACCGAACCTTTTTCGTAAATACCAATTTGATATCCTTCGGTAAACGGTACATTACCCACTAAAATACCGAAACCAATAGGTACTAATAACAATGGTTCCCAGTTTTTAGATATTCCAAGCCACAGAAATGCAATTCCTATAACTATCATTACAAGGTACTTAAACTCAAAGTTAGCAAAACTGGTTTGACTCCAGAACTTTTGCAAACTATCCATAATGAGTGAAGTTTCGCCAGATGCTTGAGCAAATAGCCCCATAGGCAAAAACAGACCCATTATGATAAGTAAAAAACCTATCTTATATTTTATATCTCTCATACATTTATTTTTTACTATTCGACAAGAAATAAATCAGCATCCTGAAGTACAGCTGAACCTGCAGGAGCACAAACTTTTACGATTGTTCCATTGCGTTCGGCCAGGATGTTATTTTCCATTTTCATCGACTCCATTACTAGAAGTACATCGCCGGCTTTAAAACTATCACCTTCGGCAACCATAACTTTAATTATACTACCCGGAAGTGGCGATTTAATGGCTTTAGCACTTGGTTTTGAACTACTTGAAACCGGACTTAAGTTTTCGATGATACGTTTATCAGCCGATTTACTCTGGCCTTCTTTGCGAACTAAAATCGGTGTTTTTGAAGCTTTAATTTCTTGTTTTACCTTTACCGAATAAGGCGTACCATTTACTTCAATCTCAGCTATATCACCTTCTATCGATTTGATATGAACCTGATAATCATCGCCGTTTATATTAAAATCAAATTTTTTCATTATCTATTTAATGTATTATTTAAACCATAAATTTTTGAATTCCAAGGGGAATAACGTCTTTCAATACGTTTTATCGTAATTACGTTACTTTCTTTGTCGTGTATGTCACTCATAAACAAGTGTAAAGCCATCGATATAGCAGCAATTTCATTGGCCGAAACATCAATTATCTCTTCTTCTTTTTTACCTGCTTTTATCAGTTTCTTTTTGCTTGAATTTAATATAAGATATTGTGTTAATGAAAAAAGCAAAACTAAAATTGTTAAAGCAATGAAAACAACTACTATTCCAATCACTGATCCTATCAGTAATTCACTCCAAGAGTCAATATATAATAGTTCCATAATTATAAAGGAATATTACAATGTTTACGCAATGGATTTACAACTTTTTTGGTTTGCAAAGCCTGGAAAGCACGAATTACACGGAAACGAGTATTGCGTGGCTCTATTACATCGTCGATATAACCATACGAAGCTGCCATATAAGGATTGGCAAATTTTTCGTTGTATTCAGCCACTTTTTCAGCTATATATTTTGCTCTTTCTTCAGGATCGGTAATGCTGTTGATGGCACGTCCTTCCAATACTTCGATAGCACCTGCTGCACCCATTACTGCAATTTCGGCTGTTGGCCATGCATAGTTAAAGTCGCCACGTAATTGTTTACAACTCATTACATCGTGCGCTCCACCATAAGATTTACGCAATGTAACAGTTACTTTTGGCACTGTAGCTTCGCCATACGCAAACATCAATTTTGCGCCATGAATAATAATACCTGAATACTCCTGACCTGATCCTGGAAGGAATCCGGGAACATCAACCAAGGTAAGAATTGGGATATTAAAAGCATCGCAGAAGCGTACAAAACGTGCTGCTTTGCGTGAAGCATCGCAATCGAGTACACCTGCAAGGAAATTTGGTTGATTGGCAATAATACCTGTAGAAACACCATTAAAACGGGCGAAACCTACTATAATATTCTTAGCATAATTACGATGAACCTCCAAGAATTCCCTGTCGTCAACAATGGTATGAATTACGTTTTTCATATCGTAAGGCATATTCGGATTATCGGGTACCATCGAGTTCAAGCTATCTTCCAATCGATCAATTGGATCGTGAGTTTCAACAAATGGAGCTTCCTCTAAGTTGTTTTGAGGTAAATATGATAATAACTTGCGAATAAGCAACATACCTTCTTCTTCGTTTTCAACTTTAAAGTGCGAAACACCCGATTTACCTGCATGAACATCAGCACCTCCAAGGTCTTCAGTCGAAATATCTTCGCCTGTAACCGATTTTACAACTTTAGGACCGGTAACGAACATATATGAGTTATCTTCTGTCATCAACACAAAATCGGTAAGCGCAGGTGAATACACAGCACCACCGGCACAAGGCCCGTAGATAGCAGAAATTTGAGGAATAACGCCCGAAGCCATAATATTACGTTGGAAAATTTCGGCATAGCCAGCCAACGAAGTTACACCTTCTTGAATTCGTGCACCACCCGAATCGTTAACACCAACTACAGGACAACCCATTTTCATGGCCATATCCATTACTTTACAAATTTTCAGCGCCATAGTTTCCGACAACGAACCACCGAAAACTGTGAAATCTTGCGCAAACAAGAAAACTGTGCGACCATCAATGGTACCATGTCCTGTAATTACACCATCGCCAAGGTACTTTTCTTTTTCGAGCCCAAAATTATTACAACGATGTGTAATAAACATGTCTAACTCTTCGAAACTACCCTCGTCGAGCAACATTTCGATGCGCTCACGAGCAGTAAATTTGCCTTTCGCATGTTGCGAGGCAATACGTTTTTCTCCACCACCTAACTTAGCTTGTATACGCAAGTCGATGAGGTTTTTTACTTTTTGTTGATTTTCCATTATTTAATTATTTATTATTCCCGTATTCACCACTATAGGATCACATGCCATATAGTTTCCTTACAGGGGATTTTTTTCGTGAGGAAATTTTGAAAAAGAGCTTATTATTTGTTTGGATCTTCGCAAAGCTCTGTAAGTACTCCAAAAGTAGATTTTGGATGTAAAAATGCAATATTCAACCCTTCAGCACCTTTACGAGGCGATTTGTCAATTAAAGTTACACCGCGTTCGGCAACTAAATCAAGTGTTTCTTGTAAACCTTCCACCGCAAAAGCAATGTGATGTACTCCTTCGCCTTTTTTCTCGATAAACTTACCAACAGGTCCTTCAGGATCAGTCGATTCTAATAATTCAATTTTTGTTTGACCTACCTTAAAAAATGCAGTTTTTACTTTTTGTTCTGCAACTTCTTCAACTGCATAGCATTTTAAACCCAAAACTGTTTCGTAATATGGAATGGCTGTTTCAAGACTTTTTACTGCTATTCCTAAATGTTCGATGTGTGTTAAACCCATTGCTTAAAATTTTTATATTTGTTTTTATTTTGATTATAAATTATCGTGTAATTCTTTGGAATATTGCTTTTTCTATTAAAGAAATTTTTCCGTATTTTAAAAATTTTCGCACAAAATTACTATATTTATTTATCATTTTACCATAAAAAAAAAGAAAATATTCACTTTTTTTTATTGTGTTGATATACTGCACTTTAATTAATTTACTATGTTGATTATCAAGATGTTTTTATGCACAAAACCAGGATTTATGTGCAAAAATATAGGCAGATTTATGTGTAAGTATTTAAATAAAAAAATCTCCGAATTATAATATTTATTCGGAGATTAAAAATTGCTTATAATGAATGAGATAATTTACATAAATCGTTTGAAAGAATATCGTTTTAAAAGAAAGTCAGGAGTTTTAATTGAGAAATTAATTTTGGATGCGCAATATTCTCCCCCTTCAGGTGGTTGGTGGGCAGATTAGTTACAAATAATTGATTTTGAGGTGCTTGATTTATTCTCTGCGTAGAATACCTTTAAAGCGGCATATTTCTCCATTTTCACTAATACCTTCAATTTCGATGTTATAATTATTGGCTTTATCGGCTGTATAAAATTCAAAATTTAGTAATCCATCATCAGTTGTTTTCAGTTTGGGATTCCAATATATAGTAGTACGTAAATCAGGTTTTGGATTTTCAAGATTACTATCCACATCATATTTTGGCATATAAAACTCTACATTTTTCTGATAACCAAGAGGTTGAATTTTAATTAAACTTGATGCAGTAACTGATTTACGAACAACTCCTTTTTTTAGTGTAATTTGAATTACACCATTCCCTCCACGAATACCAAAAATTGCGGCAGAAGCACCTTTATATACATAAATTCCTTCAATATCTGATTTCGAAAGTGAAGTTAAATCACCCATATCTTCAGTTTCAAATCCATCAATTTGAATCATAGGGGCTTCAATACTTCCACGAATTCTAATTTCATCACCCATAATATTTACACCTACAATTGTTCTTAAAAGATCCAACACATCATTTCCCGGCATATTTTGTAAATTTTCGCCCGAAATAGAATTATCTGCCGAACTTGCGTATATATTATCTTCAACATTGGTTTTGGCATCTGCTTTTACTGTAAGTTCTTCTAAATTAATCATTAGCATTCCACCTTCGGTATAATATTTCTCTTTAATTATTTGAAAATACTCTTCAGCAACTTCATTCTTTTTATTTTCGAAAGGTATAAAAGTATTTGGTTTCTGAAAAGCATCTGAATCATTAATAATCTCAACGTCAACAATTTTTGTTTTACTTATTGCTTTTAATAGTAATTGTGTGCTATCGGGAAATTCAATTCCTTCGAATAAAAAGTTTCCTAATGTATCAGCTTTAGTTATTTTGAAGCCTGTTTTGTATGTTGAAAGTAAGATAACATCTCTGTTTTTTGTAGGTTTTCCGAATAAATTGAGCACTTTACCTGAAACAACCTGTCCAGCTTCAAGATAATAATCGTGTTTTGGAAATTTATTTTTAAGTATATTAGCAGTATTAAAGCGCTTCCAACCCTGAGTCATCAAAAGCAAATCAAGTTTTTCGCGAGATGCCAATGAATTATCTAGAAAGTATTCAGCTGGTTTTTCAATATATCCTTTAATATCAGAACTTAACAACAAATATGACTTTATATTATCGTTTAGCGTATCATTTAAAACTGCTTTACTGTCGGTAATACTTACTGAATAATTGGCTTTTAGTGCCTTGCCTTCAAAATCGGTGATTAGAAACCCTAATTTTACGGCTTCACGTTTACCATAAAAGTTTTTATCGCTAGTCATTTTGAATTGCGGATCCTGAAAATTTCTCGAAAAAAAGAGCCTTTCGCAATAATAGTTTTTGTTCAAATCAATTATCGAAAATGTGCAGATTCCTGCGGGTAATAAACTTTCATTTATTTGAAATTCAGTATTTTTTATCGAATTAGCCAAATAAACTACACCTCTATTATGTACCAACAATACAAGAGAATCAGTAGATATGTTTGATTTGTTAATTATCTGTAATGCTATTTTTCCTTTGTTATAAGCAATGTGTAGCGCTATTCCTTGCTCTTGAGTTTTAGGTAATTCAAATCTTTTGACAATTCCATCTGCCGATTTTATAATGGCATGATAACTATCACCAGGTTCCGTTATGAGGAAAAATTTCCCCATTCCGTTGTGCATTGTAGTAAAATCAGTAATTAATTCATTGTTTTTATTGAAAATTTCACCCTTAACGTCAATTGAGAGTCCATTATTGCCAATTGCTTTAAATCCTAAATGCTGAAAATCATTGTTTAAAAATGTACCGCTTTCAGGGAAAAATTGTACATCAAAATCATTTTTAAATGAGGGTATATATATTTTATGTTTAAAATTTAAACCCGGTTCTTTTATAGATATTGACAGTGTTTTTTTTGAAGTTTGTAAGGAATCGATATTAAGTAAAATATTTATTTGCCCTTTTTCATTGGTTTTTGCCGTAATTTTATTTTTATTTTTCAGCCAATTTTGTACTATTGAAACGTTTTTTTGAACTATTGGATTGTTGTAAGTATTTGTAAATAATAAACTTACAGGCAAGATGTTTTTATTCATCTTGCCATAACTAAGCTGACATTTTACTCTATCGTCAATGCTATTTCCAATATAGATATTCCTTTTGAAATAGAAATCATCCGACAAATTTTGCATCCAGTAAGTATATGCACGCAATGAATAAATGCCCGCTTGCAATTCAGGATTTAGTTTAATATTGCCAAAAAAACCAAGCGAATCTTTTCTGATTTTAAGCCTGTATAAAACTGAATCCGATTTGTCTATCAATTCCACATAAACGAATTTACTTTTTGTATTCATTTCATGCGTAGCCGCATTGGTGAGGTATGCCTTAAACCATATTTCTTCTCCTGCACTATAATAAGGCTTATCAATATGTAAATAAACTTTTTCCTGCGGAATTTTTACCCAAATATTCGAGAAACTTTTTACAATTGATTGTGTGAAATTTATTGAATTCTCTGTTGCATAAAGTTGTAGAGAAATTGCTACTAATAAAAAACTTAATTTTTTCACTAATAAATGATTTTAAATATGTTGATAGGAGATTTTTTATTACCTTAAAATCTGCGATAAATTTTTAAATTTCTGATAATCAAAGAATTATTGAATAAATACTAATAACCACAAATTTGTGAATAAAAAAAAATCATTCTATGATTTGCGGATATTAGGATTTTGAAAAATATTTTGTCAAAAGTACAAAAAACATTTACACTAAAAATCAATATTTAATCAGAAAATTAAATTTAAAATATTGGTATAGGCGCTTAGACCGCCCACTATTTTTATAATTGCTACTTTTGTAGCATGAATCAACGAAATCAATTTTTAGGTGTGAATTCAATAAAGTTTCACAAAGCATTTTCAACAGATGAAGATTGTTATCGCTATTTATCAGAG
>CAMBSB010000106.1 GCA_945870155.1 Paludibacter jiangxiensis
TCTTGATAGTACCTCCACTTAAATATGGGAACAATGCAACCCAGGAAGAAGTACTAAAATCCATGTTCAGATTTGATATAGTATGCCCATCTCCATCAAAAACACCTGTAAAAGCCCTGTTAGTTGCCAAACCGTAATAGGTGGTTGGACCTCCTGCAACACCTCCAATTCGTGCAAAAACACGATTATCCAAATCAAAATCAGCTGTCATTTTGTAGTACTTTCCTTTCCATGCATCGGCTGTTGCTTGTGTTGCATTACCCACCAAATTTGCTAAATAACGTAATTGAGATGGGGTCGAAATCAAAATAGGATTGCTTTCACTCTCGCCCGCATTGGCTGCCTGTGTTCCAAAATCTGGTGCCGTGGTTCCATTCCAAACGATAGTTTCAGACATGCTATATAAACTAAATAGCAATGTCAAAATAAGGGTAGAAATTTTTTTCATGATTTTTTTTGTTTTTTTGTTAGTAAATCGTTTTACTTTTAATGATATATACTCATAAACAAGCACTTAACCAATGATACTCATCTCACTTTGAAGTCTTGTTGTCTGATTGTTTCTGTGTTGCTAACCTGAAATTTGATTTAAGTGCTTTTGAAACCAACCTCAAATCATTACCCTTCAGTAGCACCTCAGCGGGAGGAGTCTGATCGAGTTGAAGGAAATTACGCACCGGACCTAACGGGCGACTGTTGGCGATATTGGCACGACGGACCTTGACGAGGCGCGCCAGCGATTCTGCTTCTTTTTGAGCAGAAGCGCGGAAGTTTTGTAGCTCCAAGTCCTCTACATCATCGCAAACCAAAGCCGGGCGAAGATCGGGGGTGGCGAAGTCAAAGTGAACATTGTGCAAGCTCAACCCGCGGACATGCCGTGCATAGAGACCATACGCCGGCAGGATGCCAAACATATAGGATGCTGGGTATTGGCGCTCCAGTTCAGGCACATCACGGCGAGCCGCCTCTTCGGCTGTTCCGCCACCAGGGAATGTTATATGCACATCGCTGAAGTTTACATTTTCAATAATTGTTCCCGGAGTCCCCATAACCTGAATACAGGATCGCTTCATACCCAGTAACTTTGGCACGTTGCGCCATGCGGCCTCATAAGGAGTACCCTGCATGGAGACAGCCGGAACTGTTGCCCGAATGTTCTGGAACTGCACATTGCGCAGCACACCGTTCTCCCATCCGGTATCACCCATCGCGGGTGACTGTGTAATATCCTTTTGCGGATCTCGCTCCCACCCGCCAAGACGAAGCGTGATTGGAGCAACCACGTTTTCCATGATGATATTGGAGAACAACAAGTCCTGCATAATTCCGCCCTGACACATCTGTAAACATATCCCGGAGTGGCCCACATTTTGAAGCAAGCAGTTGCTCACGACAATACGTTCCAAGCCCTTGGCTGAAAACGGTCCGATTCGGATGGCCTGACAGAGTGTGCTCAGCTGGCAATTGACGATGGTTATGTCCGTGCATGGGCGATTCTCTGAGTAAATAGCAATGCAATCGTCGCCGCTAAAAATGGAGCAGTTCGAAATAAAGACCTTTTCGCAATCCCAGATGTCGATACCGTCGTTGATGGACTGTACATGGGAGTCTATCACAAGACGATTAATGTCGACATGACGGCACCCTATCAAATGGATGCCGAAGGAAGGATAATCGCGCAATTTGAAGCCGTCCAAACGAACATGCTCGGAGTCGTAAATGCGAATTACTGCCGGTCGTGGCGTGAGTCTATGAAGTTTACCATTCTTCAGACGTTCGCCTTCAAAGGCTTCTCCGTTGCACTCTATCTCTCCAGCACCGGTAATTCCGACGTTTTTGGTTTTCTCAGCAACAATCAGTGCCCAGGCAATGTTCGAAAGTGCCGGAAACGTCGTCGAACGATAATCGCCGATACGCGGGCTACCAAGAAGTTTGGCACCACTTTCGATATTCAGGGTGACGTTGCTTTTCAACACAATCGTCCCTGTGAGGAAAACCCCGCCCTGCAAGTTCACAGTTCCGCCTCCAGCCGCAGCACAGGCATCGATTGCCTTTTGAATAGCTTCAGTGTCGAAGGTGCGCCCATCTGCTATCGCCCCGAATTTCAAGGGATCCCAAACTGTAGACTGGGAGAACAGATTAACAAAACAAAACAATGTCAAAATAAGGATAGAAAATTTTTTCATGATTTTTTGTTTGTTAGTATTTACTTTATGCTGTTATAATTCGCTATTGCCTCAGATGTGAGAAGATATCTATCGTATAACCACGTACATATCTTTTTATGTAACTTCAGCATCATGGCTGGAAGACAGGAAAGCACGTGAAGGTCTGATCCCTGACCTGCCAATACGGCAAGTATTGCACGCCGGGCTGTCCTTTCACGCTGTAATGCAGCGGCTGTCCCGCGACCGGAGTCAGCATTTTTGGAAGTTGGTCGGCGCTTGCCGTGATCCTCGGTATACCATTCATGGGTGCATCCTGTGGTGAAAAATGAGATGTTTCCGGCACTTCATTGGTAATGTTTCTCGGCATGTTGTTTACCGGCGCTTCCAGCGCCATCAATATGGGCCCCCACAACAAGGCGTAACGATCCAAGTTGCCTTCAGCTTGAGACAACCCGGTATATTGTTCCGTCCGGAACCCGGCTGGAAGTTCAAACTCGATCTTGTCTTTGCTTTTCCATTTGCGGTCAAGCGTCACGTAGGAACCCGGGGTGCCTACAGTAAATTGCTCTCCATTCACCTTCACCGGAATCTTGCCGGCGGCCCACGAGGGAACGCGGATGCGGATTTTCATCGGCACATCCCCCGCCTCTTTCACCGTCATCAGAACACCCGAAGCATAGGGGAACTTGGTCTCGGTCTCGACGACCACGTTTTTGCCGTTCACCTTCCAGTTGATTGTGGACGCCGCGAACAGGTGAACATACAGCCCATCGTCGGCCGTGGAGTAGATGAGGGCTGGCAGATTGCCGATAAACCCGGCCGTGCTCGTCTCGCAGCACGAGTTCTCGCAAGTCGCGCGGTCTTTCGTACCCTCCAAGTGATTGTGATACCGGATCAGACCTTTTTCGTTCTGGGCCGCCATCACGACGTTATACAGTTGTTTTTCCACCTCCGCAGAATACTTCTCCTCAGTGGGAAAGAGACGCATGAGCTCGGCGCACAACTCAATCCAAAAGATGCTTCCGCACGTTTCTCCCGTGTGCATGGCAGTGTTCAAATACTGCGACCCAGGCGGGTAATAAGCGTTTTCGCAGATCGCGGCGGTCCCGCCAACGTGCATGTAGTATTGCTTATACACCTCCCATCCCCCAATAACCGCCGATAAGTATTTCTTCTTATCCCCGGTGGCCTTGTATTGATCGAGAAAGCCCACTAGGCCGAGCAGATCGTAGTGCATCGGCTTGTTCCCCGGGTAATCGCTGAACGCGAAAGGATCCCGTTTGACGAGCTCATATATCCAATAATCCTGGTCGCAGTACCGGATCGCGTTGATGAGATCTTCCGGCTTGCCGATTGGAGATTTGTAGACCAGCGGCCAGAGGGACAACGCATTTTCAGCGTTATTCCCTTTCAATATGTCGCGAGGATACGGCGACGCATTGAACCAGTCGTAGAAACGTCGGACAAGCGGGTAAGCCTCGGGAAAGCCCGCACGTCCGGCATACAGAAGTCCCTTGGTCCAGAACCCCCGGTCGTAATTCTTTCGCTCACTGTTCGCATCATAGACACATTCAAAAGATTCCGCCTCGGGGTAGTAATTGTAGTAGCCGTCGCTGCGCATCTGCTTCTTGATCTTGTCCAAGATGGTTGTCACAATCTTTCGCACGTCCTCCCTTTCACCCCAGCGCAGCGAGTTGGCCGCGCCGGCTAACAGACGGCCGTCGTTGGCGGCAGGAAGCCATGCACTCCAGCCCTTGCGGTCGGTGTACGAGGGAAACGAGAAGGAGTAATTGAGGTAGTCGATGTTGCGTTTGAAGACGTCGTCGAGAACGCCTGGCTTGAGGGATACCCCGCCCTCCGGTGCATGAACGACATCCTGTACGGGCTGCCATTTGGAAATGTCGGGTTGCGGCTTCCTGTCCGCAAAGATGACGTGGTATTCCCGATTCATCTTAGTCTTCATCCTGACACGGTAATCAAGTGGGCGTTCGCACTCAAAATAGTCGAGCTCCGTGACACAGCCGCCAGCATCCTTGTTCCTTTCCTTTCTCACTACCAGCGTCATGACATGTTCACCAGACGGCA
This sequence comes from Paludibacter jiangxiensis, assembly GCA_945870155.1. Classification (GTDB taxonomy): domain Bacteria; phylum Bacteroidota; class Bacteroidia; order Bacteroidales; family Paludibacteraceae; genus Paludibacter; species Paludibacter jiangxiensis_A. The sequence goes on from CAMBSB010000106.1 coordinate 4,254, forward strand.
AATTTGTTTGCTCGAAAAGCAGCTCATCTGGCTTGTGCGTCGGGCTGTATGAGTCGATCGTCTGTGCCAATTTGCCGTCAATGTATATGTCGCTTAGCCCATGGTTGGGGCTCTTTGCACCAAAGGCCCGGATTGTGGTTCCCGAAAACGCGAGCCAGCACGTATTGAATTGTTGGGAAGAAGCGTGCGTATCGTTTATGTAGAAACCAGGCTTGGTTGAAACTTGATGATTCCAACTACCAAAAAATATAACGTATTGCGATAAGTTATTAACTTTTTCCAATCGCACTTTTGCAGGCGCCTTTTTGTCTGGCGCATTGGATGGGACATTTGTGGCAGTCTGTGCATTTGCAATTCCATAAAAACTAAATAGCAATGCTAAAATAAGGATAGAAAATTTTTTCATGATTTTTTTGTTTGTTAGTATTTACTTTATGCTGTTATAATTCGCTATAGCTTCAGATGTGAGAAGATATCTATCGTATAACCGAAATTGATCGATTAATATATATTGTGAACCCAGTGTTGCTGTAGATGTTGAAATTTCATTCATTGTTTCGGGAATCCTTATCCAGCCTGCATTGTCACTTGCAACAGCACTTCTGTCACAAAGATTGCCATCGACCAGGACACTTAACACATTTGCTGCTCCATCTACGTTAAACACCAGGTGAGTCTTCTTTCCTACAACAAGGGTATTATTATCTGCATACCATGTAATAGTATTGACTCCATCATTAATTGTGATGCCGATAGTATTCGTAATGGTGTACGTTTTCTTAGATGATGCTTCTGTTATTGTTGTATTTAGAACTGTACTTATTAAAACACCTCTTCCATTAGCATCTCTGGAATCATACAAAACCTGATTTGCCGAAAGTTTATTTATCGTCAAGTAAAATTCAAGTGCTATACCTCCAAATTTTAAACCCGGCAATGCCGGAAGCATAACCTGTTCGCCTGTAGATGCAATACTCTTTTTTTCCAACACCATCCCTTTAGTTGTCAGATTCTTATTCGAACGTTGATTCCAAAGTCCTTCAAGCATTTCATTATTTAGCTTATGTATCCTCGAAACAGCCTTGTCTGTTTCTGTTACCCAAAAATTACCATTATCTTCTACAAAATCAGGATAACTCAAGCCACTAATCCCACTTCCTAACAACCCATCTGAGTAAGTGCGTGGATCTGTATATAAAAGAACCTCCGGCTGAGACCAAACAATCTTACCATTTTCCAAAGTTCCTCCTGATATCCAAATTGGATCACGACCTAAAATGTGTTCTAAGCTATGATTATTAAACCAAAGCAAGTATTTACCTGCATCAGTTTTATACAATTTTACACATGCACGGTTGTGCCTTATTTTTCGTCCGTTATAATACGTCTCGAATTGAGGCGTTGTCCATGTACGTCCTAAATCTGAACTATACGAACCTGGTAAGAACAAATCCTTTACACGGAAAACAGAATACATATTTGAACCGCCTAAACTTACTAATTGATGTTCTTCCTGAATCCCGGTAAAACCGTTCTGATCAACCGGATGAGAAATACCCCGATCACCATCAGGCAGCATAGTCCAGGTTAATTTAGACGGGTCTTGCTCTGTCTCTATGTTGGAACAATGGTATATAAAACCTTCACCTACCTGACCTTTGGATTTTGCATAATAATATGTCTTTCCCGTTTTGGTAAACATATGATAAAACTCATTATTTACTCTTATTGGATTGGAGACACTCCAACCTCCATAGGATACTCCCTGATAATCATTTTCTAAATCTATGGCTGTTTTGCGATATGGCAACACATTTGTAGCTGACCATGTCTTTCCATCATCATCTGAATATCTATAGCAATACTTTACCGGAGTTGTACTTCTGTTATACAAAGGAATCCTTTGATAAAATACATAGATTCGCCCATAAGACGTCCGATAAGGGACACCCCATGCCAGAAAAAAATTAGGGTCACTGGGCTCTATATCTGAAACCCGTGTCCATGTTTTACCCTGATTTTCTGTTATTAAAGCTATAACATTAAGACCTATTCCGCCATCACCTGTTGTAAATTTTACTCCATCCAAACTTGTTACTACACAAAACCATTTGGTGGAACTTATTTTTACTATATAGGGTTGATCCATGTAACTGTTCTTATACATGGTAGTTCCTGATTGATTAAAACGCGGATCACTTAACGTAAAAAAATCTTCTACGTATGGAACTTCGGGTGTTATTGTAGTAGTATCCTTAGAAAAAACCGGAGGGTTAAAAATATTCTCAATATCACTACAGCTTACAGTAAATAGATTAATAAATAACAATATCAATAATTTCGTTTTCATAATATTAAATTTTAAAATAATCAATTGTAATTCTCCGGATTTTCATCTTGCCACTCGTTAACCCCATCTCTAATCCTATTTCTAAAAGTTAATGTATCTGTAGCGTGATACCATTTGCCATCGAATTGGTATTTATAATTCAAAAAAATCTTACGATTTTGCAATAATTTAGCTTGATTATAGAAACTGATTCCATCTTCTTCTACATTATATGTAGCTCCATTTACATTTTCAATTTTAACTACTGACCCATTTAAAGTAATTTTCATTTCTGCTTTGTATGTTTTAGACAAACCACCAACAGCATCTGAAACGACTGAATAAGGAGAAATACTTTTTAATTCCCAATCATTTGCTGAAGCAGATGGAATTTGAGTAAAGTATTTTATAGTTTCCAAAATATTTCCATTTAAGTCTTTAACAACCGTTTTACCCCCATGCCAATAATTTCCATATAAAAAACTTTCGTATTTTAATCCTATAATTGCAAAGGATTTATCCTTAAGTATTGAATCTGCATCTGCTGTCGTAATTCGAACAGGAATTTGATATTTAGGATGCAGATTATCAACATCTCTAAAAAAAAGAGCTGTATCAATTGTAATTGTTATTATCCCATTCGGGCTTCCTTTTTTAATCAGAAATTTTTGATTGTCTGAAAGTGAATATTTCTCGGATGGAAATAAGGTAAATTGATCTATTGTGCTCATTTCTGTTTTTACGAAGTTCATCGATGTAGTTTTCATCAACAACAATGTATCCGGATTCAACATTTCGGGAGCTAATCTAAAATTCACAATTCTATTTTTATTATTTTCTCGTACACCTCCAATGCAAACACCCATCCGGATATTGTTTTTTTCACCCTGTACAATGGTTCTAACACTATATTGAATTGGAAAATAAACGCAATTATATTCATAGTCTGTAATATAATCATCATAACACGAGGTAATAACCGATCCTAATAACAATAAAAATATTATCTTTTTCATATTTTATTTGATTAATAAATTCTAATATTTATATTAATATTTCCAATATTCCGCTCCTTCATTCTGAAGCAATTGATTATTAGAAGTTAAAATTTCACTATAGGGGATTGGAATATATGATGTCCTTAAGTTCCGTTCTTCAACCAACATTCTCGGGTTTAATTTCGTTTGACCATATAAACCCGTCTGTATTTCCATTCCGTAAATTTCCCCATTCATTTCATCAGTGGTAGTTGTCCAACGATTTAAATCGAAAAACCGGGTTCCTTCAAAGCAAGTCTCAATTCGCGTTTCATTCTTAACCAACTCGTTAAATACTAATTTGCCCAACAAAGCCACATCATTAAGATACGGATCGGCTGTACTAATACCATTTGCCCCATCGTACGTTTTACAGGATCTTATATATGCTAAAGCTTGTTTTGCAGACATTCCATATCTCGATTCATCTAAAGGACCAACTACTTGATTTGCGGCTTCAGCGAAAGCTAAACAAATATGACTCCAACGAATAAAAATCTTACATCTTGGTTGTCTCAAAACAGATTTATCTGAGAAATTCATACCCATGTATAAAAATTTCTTTATGTAATAATTTGTTCTGGAATTGTTCGTATTAAGATTTGCAACATCTTGTCCGGTTCCGTTTGTGCAATCAAAGGTGTACATCACATTTGAGGAAACATTATCTTTGTTGGCTGTTGATCCGTGATAAAAAATAATACTATAAAATCTGGGATCCCGATTTAAATATGGTTTTGTATCATCATATTTTGTTGTTTGTTTATTATTATTCCCGTTATAATCAATCGGAAATCCATCTCTCATTCCAAATGCGTCCACCAAATTTTGTGTTGCACCCATTACTCCATTTCCAAGAAAACCTTCTGGATAAAAAGCCTTTTCCATGCTTTGACTTGATGCATCAAATCTCGAACGAAAAATTATCGATGGATCATTAGGGTCTTGCCAATTTACCCTATTTGTAGGGTAAAAAGCTCTCCCATCATATTTTGAACTCATTTTAAAATCCATAACATATTTTGCATTTACAGCAGCACTATCCCAACGGCTAATCTCATTACTCGGATTGAATCTTGGGCTCGCCCAACGTAAATAAACTAAAGCTTTCAGGGCTTTAACACTAATACCATCGATGCGTCCATGGTATTTGCTCCCTGCATATGGCCGATCGCCCTCTGAAAATAAATAATCACGATTTGCAAGTGGCAGATATGCAAAAGCACTATCGCAATCAGCTATAATTTGCTTCACACATTCTTCGTAAGTATTACGACGAAGAACAATGTTTTCGTTTGAGGATAGAACTCTGGTTATTATTGGGTATCCCAAAAAATCTCCATTAACAGATTTACCTCCGAATTTTTGCAACAAATCCCATTGAAACCAAGCACGTAATCCAAATGCCTCACCCTGAAGTCTATTTCTTGTGATACTGTCCCACCGCTCGTTTACCAAAAAGCGAGTGTTAATTCCTTTTCGATCTTCAAGAAACAAATTTACCATTCTTATAGCTCTATAATCTCTTTCCCAATATGTTTTAAAGGGATCTGCTGCTAATACACCTTTAGAAAACAGAAGGACCGGATCATTTGTACTTGTTTTAACAGCATTGTCTGTTGCACAGTCTAAATATGCACCTTCATTGTCGTCATAAGATCTTGACAATAAATCATAGCATCCTCCTATTAAACCCTGAACAGCATCGGGGTATTTCCACAATTCCTCGTCACTTATTTCATTATTTGGCGACGGATCAAGATCAACACAAGCCGTAAAAACTGCAATAAATAATATTGCGATAAAATAAAATATTTTAATTTCTAATTTTTTCATAAACTATTTACAATTAAAAAGTTAATGTTATACCACCTGTAAAGGTTTTAAATAAAGGATAAGTCGTAACACCTGCATTGATATTTTCCGGATCAACATACTTTACCTGAGTGATTGTCAGCAAATTGGCAGCTCTGCCATATACTTTAAATCCTTTAATCCCGCTTCTGACACCTAATAGTTTATTTATTGGCAGATTATAGGCTAACTCTACATTTTGAATTTTAAAAAAACTTCCATCTACCATCCAAAATGACGACTGGCGCGTTCTGCTTTGAGCTGAATATTTTGCAATAAGATAAGGAGTATCGTAATTATCTCTTACAAAGTTTGAATATGTATTATCTCCCAAACCATTTGTAAAATATTTATTATTAAGCATAATATCGTACATAAAGGCCCCGTTTGCAGCCATTGAAAGTTCGAACCCTTTGAATGCTAACTGAATATTCAGGCAAGAAAGAAACCTGGGATCTGAATGTCCAATTTCAATCTGGTCATTCACATCAATTCTACCATCATTATTCACATCTTCGTAGATAATTTTACTGGTATTATCGACTCTTGTCGGGTCATTTTCGTTAATACTTTCATCAAAACCAAGATACTTATATCCATAAATTGCATCTACCGGTTTACCTGTTCTTAGCCTGTTTACATCATCATAATTCAATTGATTTAACCTTTCTATCCTTGAATTCTGTATTGTAGTACTAAGTTTTACATTGTAATGAAAATCATCAATCTGATTTATATATTGCAATAAAATATCAAATCCATAAAATCTGTTTTGATTATAATTTGTCATTGGCAAATAAGAGTTTATGCCATATACCATTGGAATTAAATTTGTGGATCGTGTCACAATTCCATCTTGTAATTGATTATAATATGTGAACTCAACATTAAAAGTATTCCGGAATAAAGATGCATCAAATCCAACATTTATTTCTTTCCTTTTTTCTAAACGGAGATTAGTGTTTGCAATTTTCGTTGGAAATGTTCTGTAAACATTTGTTTCAGAGTTAGTTCCAAGCCAACCATTGCCTCCCGGGTTAGGTCCAAAAGCTAATCCTGTATTGTTTTTTGAATAAGCATCATAAAAGTAATATCCATTAATAAAAGAATCATAACTTAGAATACCTGTCTCACCTCTCAACTTCAAAAAGCTAAGCATATCGGATTTGTTTAAAAAATCTTCATCCGAAACAATCCAGGCTAAACCAATAGTTGGAGAATATGAAATCCGATTTTGTTTTGGCATCGTATTGGTTCCGGAAATATTAAGTACGGCTTGAACTATATATCTATCTTTAAAACTATAATTTGTGTTCAATACAGCCATATTAGTATATTGTGGTGTAATAAGACCTAAGTCCATATTATTGCTTGATAGCGTATATGTTAGTGAACTCTTAATTTTATGATTATCAAATAATTTGTCGTATGTGAAATTTTGAAAAAAGCCAAAATACTGCGAATAAAAATCTAATAATTTTGACTCTTCTTGTTGTGTCGTTGCAGATCTTAGGAAATTTAGTGTTGGAGTTAAATTGCCATCAATATCATTCGTTTTATTGACAGTATATGCATTATACGTTTTTGATTTTCCAATCCTTGTTAAAGTAGACATATTATACGATACATTAGAACGCGCTTTGAGTCCTTTAAGTAAGAAAGACAAATCAAAATCTAAAGATAAACTCGTCGAACCTGTTCTCGTTAGTTCATTATAATAGCCACCTTCTGTAATGCTGCCTATCGGATTTTGTGAGAAATTTGAAGAAACAGCATACCATGGTCTTGTTAATAACGGATCGTTGTTTGCATACACCGGAAATGCAACAGGAGGAATATTCGTAATATCATTGATAACTTCTGAAAATTCAGAGACACTTGAAGTGCTTCCATAATTTGGAGATATCCTATTTGTAATACCTGCAAATGTATTCAAATGTGCTGAGATAAACTTATTAACTTTTACATAAACATTTGCACGAGCATTTATTCTATTTATTTCATTTTCAACACCTATTTTATAAATATCTTCATTTCTCACGTAACCTAAATAAGCAAAGTATGTCATAATATCATTTCCGCCTTTAGATTGCAAATTAACTTTTTGTGTTTGCAAATTATTCTTTAACAGCAAATTGCTATAGTTTACATTTGGATATAATAAACTATACGGGTCATTTTTTGCATATTGATCAATATCTGCATCACTATAATTCGCTGTCAGATTACTATTTTGCCGTGCAAGATTATTCATTCGGGCATATTCAACTCCATTTACCCACCCGGGCATTATATCAACCAGATTCATACCAGATTCCACATTAACACTTAAAAGTTTTTTATTAGTGACTCCTTTTTTAGTCTTAATATAAAGTATTCCGTTTGCAGCAGAAGGCCCATACATTGACTTTCCCACAATATCCTGTATGATACTGACTGACTCAATTTCTTCAGGATTAATTTGCATGGAGGTAATATCTACAGGCATATCATCAATAATATACATTAACTCATTACCTCTTGAAGTAATACTTACTTTTGAATTAGCATTGTATAATCCGGATTTCTCCATCAAACTCGTTCCCGGATCTCCGGATAGTTCTTGAACATAAAGACCTGAAGCAATAGCAGAAAATGTATTTCTTACATCATTAGCAGGATATTTCTCCAGGCTTTCTCCATTGATAAGTGAGTAGCTACCAGTACAATTTCTTTTTGAAATAGTTGTATATGGTAACGGAATCATTTTATCTTGCAAAGACAAATTAACAATTGAATCATTAGCATTTGCACTTGCATAAACTGTAAAGAATAAACAGCATATTCCCGCAGAGATATTTTTAATTATTTGAAAGTGACTCATAGTAGTTATTTAATTGATTAATTCCAATCTGGATTTTTAGTAAAGACAATAACATTATTTTTATCGTTAGGCATCATTGGTAAATAGTACATAAAGTCTTTCCATGCTATTTGACGAGCTGCTTCTAAGGGCTGACGAGAGTACTTAAAACCTGTTGGATACTGAACCGAAACAGGTACTTTTTCAATATCAATTCCTATTAAAGAGTTATCTGCATATGCTTTTGGTGCATCCATCCAACGACGAACATCAAAAAAATGGTGACCTTCGAAGCACAATTCAATATCTCTTTCGTTTTTAATTCTTTCATAAAATATTTCTTTATCTGTTGTGAATCTTAACTGAATAGGAGCAAATCCGGAAAATCTGCCTCTGATTTTCTCATTAATTATTTCAACTGAACTTTTATTCGCATAAGAAGGAATTACATTCGGCCCATAGGCCATATTGGCTGCTTCAGCATAATTGAGATATAATTCTGCTAATCTAATTATTGGACACGACAACATAACCTGACTTGTATTTTTGTAAGATCTTTCACCTAGTATTTTTCTATTCAAATAGCCTGTTCGTGTATTTCCATCAGTTATTGAAGACTTATCAGACAATGTATTAAGAACTAACAATTCTGAATATTCTGTTTTACCGTTTATTGTTTGTCTGTAAATTTGTGCTTTGTCGTTTGTAAATCCTGCCAACGGAGCCTGATTATATATAATATTCAGATAAAAACGCGGATCTCTGTTTGAATATGGATCTTGTTCATTATAATTCCCAATAGTGTTTGCGGCGTCACGATCAAGTTGAGTATTTAGTGGATCTCCCCATTTGGTCTCAAACTTGTCAATAAAGTTTTGAGTTGGACAATCTCCAGAACTACCCATTGCATTTCTCATGCTTGTACATATGTATCCGGCAGTTCCATTAGCATAATTATTATTACCCATATATTGAGCCCAGATATGCTCGTTTGTATATTGTTGTCCAAAAAAATTCCTTAAATAGTCAGACTCTGGTAGTAAAAAATATCCATTATTTTCCGCCAATTCAATTGCTTCCCAACTTGCTTTAGCTGCTTTTTCCCAATCAAGTATTCCATATTTATTACTCAACTTACTTGCAGCAAACAAAAGAACTCTTGATTTGAATGCTATTGCTGCAACACCACAGGGTTTCTCCTGGTCAGGATTGGTTAAGTTTCCTGCAGTTGGAAAAGGTGGATCGCGTCGAATAGGTAAATACTTGAAAGCAGAGTCCATATCCTGAGCAATTTTCATAAAAGTTTCATAGTTGGATAATCTCGGCAAATCTTGTTCATCATCGGATGTAATAACATAATCAATATATGGCATTCCTCCCCAAAGTACTGTCAACCAATAATGACTGTAACCACGAATAAAATAAGCTTGCCCCTTTAGATCGTTAATTTCTTTAGGACTTGCATTCTGAATCATATTAATATTTTTCAACGACACATTGGCAATTCTTATCATTGTAAACATTGTACTAAAAATAGGCCTTGCGATCCAGGTATTTACAAATCCTGATAAAGAATTAGCCATAGTTCCTCTTTTAATATGCTGTTGAAGCATTCTTCCACCATCACACACATCACTCAATGCATCCCAGGATGTTTTATTATTCCCATAATATAATGGATATGTACATCGCAAATTATTATATGTATTCAAAGTATTGGTTGCATCATCATTTCCTGAATAACACCGATACAAATAACTTTTAAAGTTTGAATAATCAGTAAAAATGTCCTTCTCAGACAAGGTTGATTCGGGTGATTTGTCTAAATATTCTTCAAATTCTGAACATGAAGTAGTTATCACTAAGATTATAGACACCAATATCACTAATTTTGTTTTCATATTAAATTAAACAATTAAATTAAACTCATTTTAAAAAAGTATTTTAATTCCAAATTTCACACTTGCCATAAGTGGATAAAAACCCGATGTGAAACTTTTGGTTTCAGGATCACCCTCAATTAAATTTGTGAAGGTCAAGATATTATTGCCTGTTGCAAAAACCGAAATATCTGAATAACCTAGTTTTTTAACAAAGTTCTTATCAAACGTATATCCAACATAAATTTCTTTCAACCTTAAATAATCGGCATTTCTAATGTACCGCCCTTCTAAATTTATAGCTGAACCCGCAAAAGCAATAGTACCAACATCTTTCCCTAATAAAGTAGAGTGATTTGCTGTAGTATTTACCGGTGTCCAATAGTCCAAAGCAGATTGGTGTATTCTATGATTATTATCAAAACTAAATTCCAGTTCATAAGGATATCCGTATTGAACATATTTTCCTATATTGCCACTAAATAAAAGACTAAAATCAAATCCTTTATAACTTAAACCACCACTAAACGAATATGTTACCGGTGCATATAAGTTTCCGGCGATGGCATACAAGTCACCATTCCTATCGATTTTTCCATCTGCATTATAATCAGCTACTTTATACGAACCCACAACAAATCCATTCGCATCGGGCGATAATGATGCTACATTAGTATAAATATCATCGACAGAGGTAAAATAACCATTTCCTACTGTTGTAGAGCCTACTATATAACCAAGTGATTTTCCTGCTGCTTTTTGATATTCAGGTGTATAGAGTGCTTCAGCTTTTTCTATCACACGATTCTCACTTAATCCCCACATTGTTTTTCCCCAGTACCTCAATCCTTTTTGATCTACTTTATTGAATCCAAGTTCAATGTCTATCCCATGTTTTTTTAATGCTCCTAAATTCAATTGTTTAAAAGAATTTCCAACCAAGAAACTAGTGTTCGCAGGTGTTACCAACATTTTTTCCCGATATTCATCAAATAAGCTAACTTCCAGATTTATCAAATTGTCAAAGAATCCCATTTCAATTCCAAGATCTCTTTTGTGTGATTGCTCCCATTGAGCGGTTCCGTTTGCAACTGCACCTTCATGGATAAATGGACCTTTTTCCGGATTAGCTCTTGCACCGTCAATCCAATAGTCACTTGTATACAACCATCTTTCAGTCGCTTTATCACTTCCAACTAGCCCATCGGAATATCTAATTTTCAACTTATTAGCAAATGACTTTATTTTGTTAAAAAAATGTTCCTCCGATATTACCCAACCTAAAGCAACCGAAGGGAATAAACCAAATCTATTACCTGGCGCAAAAGCTTCTGAACCAGTATAACTAATATTTGTCTCAATAAGATATTTATATTTGAAATTGTAAGTTGCACGAGTAACTAATGCTTGATTATAGAATGGAAAATCGACATTATTTTGTTTATTTTGTCTGTTTATTAATGCTAATGCAGTAATATTGTGTTTATTTGCAATGCTATTCTCATAATTTATTCCAATCTCATAATATAAATCTCTGTAAAAATCATTTTGAATTCCACTAGGATAAGAAACAATTATTTGATCTTTAGTTATTTCATTTGTCGATCCATCTTTTGACCACGGATTCTGATTAGCTCCTGTTTTTGAAAAATCAAATGAATACAGCCCTGGCTTATGTGAAACTGAACGCATGATATTTGAATAATATGTGCTCAATGATACTTTTCCTTTAATTGAAAGCCCTGAAGCAATAAATCCTAATTTTTGGTCAATAACAATATCGGTAAAAAGTTTTGTCCCCAATGTTCTATTATAAGACCCCATATTCAACATTGTAAATGGATTCCCAAAATAATCACTATTTGTGGCTAAAAGTATTTTAGAATCTTCAATGCTATTACTATTTGGATATTCATTTACTAACCATTCAGGATAGTAAGCCGGCGAAGAAGATGGACTTGTATTAAAAATCGCATTCCACGGGTTGAAAGTAGAATTAACTGTCTCATATTGAGGCGTATTATTAATACTTATGTCACCACCTATGTTAAATGCCAATGTAGTTGATTTTGATATATTAAAATCCAAATTAGTTCTGTAATTGAATTTTTCGTACCAATGTTCCGAGTCATATATATGATCTGTTCTACCTTTAAAAACTGAACCCTGAAAATTATATCCTAATGAAACAAAATACTTTAGAAAATCCGATCCGCCTGAAAGTGTTACATTTGCATTACTATTTTCTGCAAAAGCTTTGGTAGTTTCATTATACCAGTTCACATTCGGGTATTCTAATGCCTTAAGGAGGCTAGACGGATTTTCATATTCATTAAGTGCTTGCTGCGGTGTTAAATTTGTAAATTTTCCTAAATTCATTTGACTGATATTCCATGCTAATTCAGTCGTATACGAATCAATAAAATCGGAATTGGTTATAGCCTTATTTACACCCCTTGAGAAAGAAGCGCTCAATTTTGGTTTTCCGACTTTACCCCTTTTTGTTGTAACGATAACCACACCGTTACCACCTCTGGCACCAAATACAGCAGTAGCAGATGCATCTTTCAATACTGAAATAGATTCTACTTCGTTAGGATCCATTGTTGTAAAATCCCGTTCGACACCATCAACTAATATTAAAGGCTGACTCCCATTCCAACTTGAAAGTCCCCTGACTAAAATTTCAGTATTATTAGAACCTGGCTGTCCCGTTTGTTGCATTGTCATAACCCCAGATAATTTCCCTGAGATTGCTTGTGAAATATCTGCAGTACCGGATTGCATCAAATCTTCTCCCTTGACTTGAGAAATTGCACCTACTGCGCTGGTCTTTTTTTGAGTACCATAACCAACAACAACAACTTCGTCCAGTTTTTTAGATTCTTCAACCATTTCAATATCAATAACTTTCCTTTTTTGTACAGCGACTTCCTGCGATTGCATGCCAATGTATCGAAAAATCAATATATCTTTTTCAGAGTTTACTTTAATTGAGTATTTGCCATTAATATCAGTTATTACCCCTTGACTTGAACCTTTAATTAATACATTCGTTCCTATTATTGGGGTTTTATTAACATCTACGACAGTGCCACTGACAATATTCTGTTGACTAAATGCTTTAACGGAGAAAAGCAAAATAAAAATTATAAAGAATATTTTTAAACTATGCTTACTGCATATTAAATATTCTACGTTTACTAACTTAGATTTTATCATATCGCTCAATTTAATTCAAAAATTACATAATAATTTTAAAAAACAGAAGAATAATTAAAGTACATAACACCACAAAGAATAACCAATGAATCATCATTTAAATTAAGTTATCATATATAGTCTCCATATTGTTATTTTTATAATGCCTTAGTAATAAATGATTTACTCGAACACTCATATTATATTAGATTTTTAGATAGGCTATTTATTGAATTATTATATTCAATAAATCATATTTACCAGAATGAGCAAAACTTATAGTTTTCAAACAACTTTCAGCCATCCTGTTGCAAGCTTCAATGGTACTACTTCCAATATGAGGGGTCATTATTACATTATCTAGTTCTCTCAAATTTTTCCATGCCGGAGTATAAGGTTCATTTTTAAATACATCCAGAACAGCGCCTCCGATTTGACCTTCTTTCACAGCATCATACACTGCATCCTCTTCAACCACACCACCTCGGGCAGTATTAATCAGGTAAGCTGACTGTTTCATTTGATTTATACGTTCAGCATTGATAAAGTTCTTAGTAGCTGCAATATCAGGAATATGTAAGCTTACAAAATCTGCATTCTGTACAGCAGTAGAGAAGTTATCAGTATATTCATCAATATTTGAACAATCATCCGGCTTTGATGTGTCATTACCAACTATATGCATTCCAAATCCATTCTTAGCAATTTTC
>CAMBSB010000107.1 GCA_945870155.1 Paludibacter jiangxiensis
GAAACAGAAATAATTACAGGACAAAGCGAAGTCAAAGGCAGTCAAAAGTGAAAGTAATAAATTTGGGACTAAATCGTAACAAAAAAGTAACAAAGAACACAATGTATTGATATGTAGGGGTATAATTGGATTGGTTCACTTCCCGTCCGTACCGCAATATAAAACGCTATTAATCTGATAATTAGATTAGTAGCGTTTTTGTTTTTTCTATTTGCACAACATTTGCACAACTTCTATTTTAAAATGTACTTTTCAGCAAAAAAAAAGGGTCAATGTAAAAAGTAGGTGGAGCAAGAAATAGGCGAGAAAAATAATGTAAATAAATAGAAGATAGGTATGACTGTTACCCTTCATAAACATAGCCTTTAGGGCTTATATTGTAAAGATTCTTCATGATTCTTTACACATTTAAATCTCAATAAGTTTGACAGCAGTCAACTACTCCACCTGATATTTACATTGATCCCATTATGCCTTTACTTCCACCGCATTTCTATATTCTACAGGAGTTATGCCTGTTCGCTTTTTAAAAAAAACAGAAAAGTATTCGGGATTCTCAAAATTCAGACTGTAAGAAATGTTTTTAACTGATTGAGCAGATGTGGATAAATGGAGTTTAGCTTCGTTAAGTTTTAATTCCATCATGTATTTTGAAGGGGAAGTTCCGGTGAATTCTTTAAAAGCCCGACGAAATCCAGAATAGCTGATATTAAGCATTTTAGCAATATCTTCGGCAAAAATATTTTTATAAACCGACTCGCGCATAATTACTTTTGCTTTATTTATTTTGGATATTAAATCTTCATTTTCAAATCCACGCGTTTTATCCCTATAATACATCAAACCTAGAATGTGCATAACTATTCCTGCAAGGGCTTGCTGATAACCGGCACGTTCTTCGTTTGCTATTTCTATTGCTTTCATATAAAGGTCGATAATGCGTTCGTTGAATCCGATATTAAAAACAGGAGGACGATTTAAGAAAAAACCTTCGGACACAATTTTTTCGATAATTGTACCTTTAAACCCTATCCAATATTCTTTCCAGCCTGAGTTTTCGAGTGGTTGATAGGTATGCCACACACCGGGCATTAGGAAAAACATTTTACCTTCGGATATTAATTCAGATTGCTTATTATTTCCAAAAGTAAAAACTCCATTTCCATTGGTAATGTATAAAAGTTGGAATTCATTCAAAATCCGACCTTTTTCTACATTAAAAAAATATCCTGAGGGATGGCTCAGTGGAGGATATTTTTCGTTAGATTTTATTTCCTGATGACCAACTGTGGTAACTGTCAAACCCCAAAGATCATCTTCCTCATTGCATATCAGGTAGTTAACGTTTTTGTGCATACAACATATTTTTGGCAAATATATTAAAAAAAAAGGATACAAAAATGCATCCTCTTTTCAAATCAGATCAAATCAATTAATTACATCAATAAATTAGGTAAAATCAACGAAATAATGAGTACAGCCATACCTGTTACAAGCACAATTACTGTTTTTGTTCCTGCACCTTTCCATTCTTTAAGCAAAATACCCCATACATTACTAAATGTTACATTAAGTGACATAAGAATACTCCATGAAAAAGCTAACATAATTGGACTTTCGGTCATATAACTTTTACCAAGTTCTAGACCAAAAAACTGCGAATACCAAAGCACACCAGCTAATGCACAAAACAATATATTATTTATAAAATCAGATCCTGAAACACTGAAATAGTCTTTCAATGTTTTATTTTTGAAATTTTGGAACAAGCAATATACAGCATTTGTAAAAAAACCACCTAAGGTAATCATAAATATAGCAGGTAAACCAGCATATAAAGTTTTCGTCCCCAACGATACCGCCAACTCTTTGATAGGAGTAGCTGCTTCAATACCTAAACTAAAACAAGCGCTCATAACACCAGCAAGCAAAGCAACTAATAGTCCTTTCCCCAAAGCAAAATCTTTTACTGCGGCTTTTTTCTGTGCATCAGTCATGTTTTTAGAGCGCAAACTACCGGCAAAACCAATTATTGCTATACCAGCAATAGCCACACTTACGCCTACCAACAATGCCAATCCCGAGCCCGAAAGCAAATCGGTGCCTGCCAATAAAGCAGGAATAATAGTTCCAAAAGCTGAGCAAGTACCTAAAGCAATTGACTGACCAAGTGCCACGCCTAAAAAACGCATACTCAAACCAAAAGTCAAACCACCAACGCCCCACAAGGCTCCATAAAACAAGGCTTTGAGCGCTGCACCATCACCAGCTGCCAACACTTCTGTTAAGGTATGTCCTTCGGGCACTGCCAACAAAGCTCCTAAATATGGAAAAAGCAACCAAGCAAAAAGTCCCTGAACTAACCAAAAACTTTCCCATGCCCAGGATTTTACTTTTTTAATGGGAACGTACGAACTCGATTGACCAATACTGCCAACAGCAATAATTAATAATCCTATGAGTGTGTTCATAACATTAACGTTTTAAAGTTACATCGGTTTCGTATTGTTGGATATTAACAATATAATCTTGTCCAACAATAACGCCTTTTTTCATGCAATAATAATCGTACACAGCATTCCAAGGCAATGATTTTGCTTCTTCTAGTAATGCCATGCGCTCAAAGTTTTGACCATTGGCTTCGAATTCACGCAATTTAGCTAATGGCTCAAGCAATGCTTGTGTCAGTGCTTTTTGCGTTGCGCGTACACCTACTACATAAGCACCAATACGGTTAATCGAAGCATCAAAATAGTCGAGACCAATATGTACTTTATCAACTGCATTAGCACGTACAATTTCTTGTGCAATTGCAACAATTTCTTCGTTTAAATTCACTACGTGGTCACTATCCCAACGTACACCACGAGTTACGTGCAACATAACTTCGGGTAAGAAAAGCAATAATGAAGATATTTTGTCCGAAATAATTTCGGTTGGGTGGAAGTGACCGCCATCGAGTGTTACAATAATGTTGTTGCGAACACCATAACCCATGTAAAACTCATGTGAACCTACTGTATAACTCTCAGCACCAATACCAAACAATTTACTTTCGATACAATCTTTCATGTACACATCGTTGGTTTTGTATTCGAAAATTTTATCCAGCGAATCTTTTAAATTCTGACGGTATTGCAAACGATTTACAGTAACATCTTTTGATCCATCCGGAATCCAAATATTGTGCATACATTTTGAGCCTAACTGACGACCCATTTCCTCTGCAATTTTACGACTGCGAATTACGTGTTCAATCCAAAATTCACGAATGGCAGGATCAGGATGCGATAGCGTTAAACCATCTGCCGATTTATCGTGCGAAAAACAAGAACAATTGAAGTCAAGTCCATAATTATTCTTTTTGGCCCAATCAATCCAAGTTTGGAAATGTTTTGGTTCAATTTGATCACGATCGGCAAAACCTCCACTAAAATCGCCATAGATAGCATGTACATTAACACGATGGTTTCCGGGAATTAGACTTAATGCTTTTTCGAGATCAGCCATTACTTCCTTAATATTACGAGCTTTACCAGGGTAGTTTCCGGTAGTTTGAATACCGCCAGTAAGAGTTGCATCTGCTTTTTCGAAACCTGTAACATCGTCGGTTTGCCAGCAATGCAACGAAATAGGAAGTTTATCTAACTCACTAATAGCTTTTTCTACATCTACACCCAGTTCGGCATAACGTGCTTTTGCAATCTCGAAAGATTGCTGAATTTGTTGTTCTTTCATTTTTTGTTTTTTGATTTAAGAGCCTGTGATATAGTTCATAACAATCAATTCATTATCAACAAATTAAGGCATTGCATTATTTATTTTATTTTAGTTTTTCTAATGAATAGTCATTATGATTACAAAAGTATCTAATCTAAAATACTGTAGATTAATCAAAATGACATATACACTGTAATTTTTGATAAGTTTGGTAATATAAAAATTGATTATTAATGACGTGAACAACTTATTTTGAGTGAAAATGAATATTCTACAGAAAAATATTAAACCATTAGCAATTTCGTAATATGAAGATATTAAGTATATTATGTGTTAATATATTATTATTTTGAAAAGAACAATAATTTTCTCAGAGAAATTAATTAATTTCACATTATCTTTGCATCTATTTTTAAATTAATATTTAAATAATTATTTTTGATTAAAAATTGAAATTATAATATAGTATCATGTCGGAACCATTAATAAATACTACTGACCAAATCACAGACCGCCCCTCGGATGTGGTAATTTCAAAAATTAAAGAACTCATCAACTCTGGAGT
Organism: Paludibacter jiangxiensis; assembly: GCA_945870155.1. Lineage (GTDB taxonomy): Bacteria > Bacteroidota > Bacteroidia > Bacteroidales > Paludibacteraceae > Paludibacter > Paludibacter jiangxiensis_A. Next base: position 4,286 of record CAMBSB010000107.1, read on the forward strand.
TCTTAAACCGGGCGATAAGTTACCCGCAGAACGTAAAATGGCACAGGAATTTGGTTTTGGAAGAACGCAAATACGTGACGCATTACATAAATTAGAGTTTTACGGAATTGTTAAAACATTGCCTCAGAGTGGATCAGTCATCAATGGTTTAGATATTAATACACTCGATGGATTGATATCTGATGTTTTGAATTTACAAAGTTATGATTTTTTCTCCTTGGTCGAAACACGTGTTTTATTAGAAGTCAATGCTATTCGACTTTGTGCAGAACGCCGTACCCCTGAAGATATTGTGAAACTGGAGAAAACACACGCCAATTATGTAAAATATTATGATACACCAGATAGAGTCAGTCATGATTTTGCATTTCATAGAGCCATAGCTGAAGCCAGTCATAATCCGGTTTTGAAAGCCATGTTGATGATAGTTATTCCTGATATCATGACTATATATCAACGAGATAGAATATGTGCTACCAATGTGGCTATTTCGAAAGAACATGAAAATATGCTTATCGCTATAAAAGAACAAAATGGTGAAAAAGCGGCTCAAGTTATGTCGGAACATCTACAGGGGGTTTTAGATTTTGCAAAATCAAAATTAGAAAAACAAGATTAATGCTAATATAAATATTCAATATACAGCCCCCCATCCCCCTAAAGGGGGAGTTTTGGCGCATCTTTAAAAGTTTGTTCATAAAATTGAATGACTATTTTTATATTTTCAGTAATTTAACTCCATTATTAATAACAAAATTGTTGTTATAACATCTTGAAGGGTGCTGAGTAGTAATATTAATTTTCAATACTCAGCAAGATTTAATAAAAAACCACAAATTTGACTACAAATCTTATTTGTGGTTTTTTTAATGTAGAAAAATGCCCGTAAACAAACTATTTGGCAAAATGAATATGATAATTTACCTTTTGTATCAAAAATGAAAGTAATTGGTTGATAGTTGAAATTTAAAATTGACAATTCATTATACATTTGCACAATTCAACAATCAAAGTATATATGAAAAATCTGCATCAACAATTCGCAATAATTATTTTTATGATATTATTGCCCAATACATTTTCTAAAGCTAACATTCCGGTAGGTCAAAGCAAAGCTTTGAGTGAAAACTGGCTTTTTATCAAAAGTGATTTAGGTGGAATTTGGGAGGCAGTGCGGCCAACTGCACCTGAGTCGCCTGAAAGTGTTCAGATATGGGAATCTGTTAAACTGCCTCATTGCTACAATGCTACTGATGCAGTCGACCCACTTGGAAATTACTATCAGGGACCGGCCTGGTACAAAACACTTATTTCGCCAGAAAATCCGAAAGGACGCATTTTTTTACATTTCGAAGGAGTTGGGCAGGAGGCTGAAGTATATATATATGCTACAAAAGTTGGTAATCACGTAGGAGGTTACGACGAGTGGTTTGTGGATATAACCGATGCCGTTGAAAATTTCAAAAAAACAGATGTTTTCAAAAAACAATTTTTCTCAAAAATACCATTATCAATTCGTGTTGATAACTCGCGTAATTTGGAGCGAATTCCATCTTCTATGTCCGATTTTAATGTGTATGGTGGCATCTATCGTCATCTTAATTTGGTTTATGCACCTTCGGTAACGTTCAAAAAACCAGCCATTGAAACCATTGTGAACCCAAAATCGCAAATAGCAACCATAACAGTTTCCACATCAATTTTAAATAACTCGGATGCAGAAAATGCGTCTATTTCGGTAAAATTACTTTCGCCAGCAGGAAAAATCATTGCCGAAAAAGCGGAGAATATAAATTTAAAGACCAGCAAGTTATCGAAACTTGCATTTGAACTAAAAAAACCCTTACTTTGGACGCCCGATTCGCCAACATTATATACGTGTGCTATTACGTTGAAAAGTAGTGCAGGTGAACAGAGTTTCGATGAGAAAATCGGGTTTCGCTATTTTGAATTTCAGGAAAAAGGTCCGTTTTTATTAAATGGCAAACGATTGTTGTTAAAAGGAACTCATAGGCACGAAGATCATGCGGGCGTTGGAGCTGCCATGAATGATGCGCAAATTATTCAGGAAATGAAGCTGATAAAGGACATGGGAGTCAATTTTATCCGCTTGGGACATTATCAGCAATCAGAATTGGTGCTTGACTTGTGCGACGAACTTGGATTAATTGTTTGGGAAGAAATTCCTTGGTGTAGAGGTGGTTTAGGAGGTGAAGTTTATCAACAACAGGCCAAACGCATGCTCGAAAATATGATTACACAACATCGGAATCACCCCTCGATAGTGTTGTGGGGTATGGGAAATGAAAATGATTGGCCGGGCGATTTTGCAGAGTTCGACAAAGCTAAAATTCGTAAATTCATGAAGGAATTGAATGATTTGTCGCATTCACTTGATTCAACACGTGTTACTTCCATTCGTCGTTGCGATTTTTGCAATGATATAATTGATGTATATTCACCGTCGATTTGGGCTGGTTGGTACAGAGGCGTTTATACCGATTATTTAAAGGTTTCGGAAGCGGAAAAGAACAAAGTGAAACATTTTTTGCATGTGGAATGGGGTGGCGACAGTCAGGCCGGAAGACATTCGGAACACCCCACATACGGACTCGATAAAGTAAATCCTAGCCAGAGTGCCGATGAACGAGCTGGTGATGCAACTTTAAAAGGAGGAACACCACGCGTTTCGAAAGATGGTGATTGGAGTGAATCGTATATGGTTGAATTATTCGACTGGCACTTGAAAGAACAAGAGAAAATGCCTTGGTTGACTGGTACTGCTGCATGGGTTTTCAAAGATTTTTCGACACCATTACGCCCCGAAAATCCGATTCCGTATATGAATCAAAAAGGTGTCGTGGAGCGCGATTTAACGCCAAAAGAAAGTTATTATGTATTTCAATCGTATTGGGCAACAAAACCGATGATACATATTTACGGACATTCGTGGCCTGTACGTTGGGGAGCCGAAAACGAAACAAAAAACTTCAAAGTTTTCTCGAATTGTGCAAAAGTAGAATTGTTTCTGAATGGAAAAAGTTTAGGCATTAAGCAACGAGTAAGCGACGATTTTCCGGCAGCAGGTTTACGCTGGGAAGCAGCACCACAAGTAGGTAAAAATACGCTGAAAGCCATTTCTACAATAAAAACTAAAACTAAGAAAGACAGTGTTTTGGTGGACGAAATAAGTTTTGAATATCAAACTGAAAAATGGGGCAAAGTAGCTCAGATAAGTTGTAAGACGATTCCGATTTCGGAAAACGAGATGTGGGTGGAAGCAGAATTATTAGATAGCAAGGGGATTAAATGTCTCGATGCTCGTGATTTTATTGAGTTTGATATAGTTGGTGATGATAAACTTTTAATAAATCAGGGAACGGTGAGCGGATCGTCCAAAGTTCAGGCACAGAATGGTCGCGCCAGGATAAAAGTACTTTTGAATGGCCGAAATAGTATTGTATCAATTAATTCTGACAAAGTTAAAACTCAATTTATAAAGATTTAATCTTTCGATACTTTTACTATTTTTACACAGATTTTTGAGCCTTTTTATTTGTTCTGTAAAAAAAAGAATTGAATAGCTCGTTTTTATGTTTAAAAACATATTATGAAAAAAAGTACCAAAATTATTTTGCTGTGAATGGAAAATGTTCTATTTTTGGTCGACCAATTAACTGGTCGACCAATTGAATCATTAAAAAAACAACTTATTTAGTTGATAGATACTGAAATATAAAAAAAATAATATCTTAAATTTTAAAATTTCAAATACATGAAAAAAACAACAAGCAAACAATTTGTCAGAAATGCAATGCTTAGTTTTGTAATTTTAATTACAAGCTCTGCAAGTGTTTTTTCGCAAGTTAAGGTTACAGGAACTGTTACCGACAGTAACAAAGATCCATTAATTGGAGTAACAGTTATGGTAAGTGGCTCAAAAACAGGAACAATTACTGATTTCGACGGTAAATATTCCATACAGGTGCCTAACAATAAAGCAAATATTATTTATTCCTACATTGGTTACAAAACCGTGATGAAAGAAGTTGGTAATTCAACGGTTATCAATGTGCTTTTAGAAGAAGATGCCAAAGAAATTGACGAAGTAGTGGTTGTAGCTTATGGTACACAACAAAAATCACATTTAACAGGAGCCATTACCAAACTCAAAAACGAAAAATTAGATGAAATTCCTGTAGCTAATATTGAGCAAGCTTTACAAGGAAAAATGGCGGGTGTTCAGATTATGAATACCAATCCCGAAGCTGGTGAATCAGCATTGATAAGGGTACGTGGAATGGGTTCGATTAGTGCCAATGTTACACCTTTGATTGTAATTGACGGGGTGCCAACACCTGATGGACTTAGTGCAGTTAGTATGGGTGACGTTGAATCTATCGAAGTGTTAAAAGATGCCTCATCTGCTGCTCTTTATGGTTCGCGTGCAGCCGGTGGAGTAATTTTGGTAACAACCAAAAGTGGTAATGTAAAAAAACCAAAGTACAATTTTAAAATGTATACCGGAGTACGTAATGCATTGAAAATGCCTGATATGCTCACTCAAAAAGAACTTATGCAACTTTACATGGATGAAGCCGATATACGCAGAATGGATCCACTTGTGGATGGTTCGGCTTCTACCATGAAATATAATATGATGACAACCGGTGATCAGGCAGCTTATTTAATTGAAAAATATTTTGCTGATGCACCTACTGATTGGGTTGGAGATGCATTAAGACCTTATGGTACCAATAATAATTATCAGTTAAGTGCTTCGGGTGGCGATAAAAACCTGAAATATTATATTTCGGGTAATTATACGGGTGAAAATGGGATAATGAAAAACAGTACTTACGATAAATATACATTCAGAGCAAAATTGGATGCCGACTTATCAAAAAGTGTTACAGTTGGTTTTAGTTTATCGCCAACATTTAGTCATAAAGAAAATCCAGGAGTTGACTTAAACAATTATGGCCGCTATCCAACCTGGCTACCTATTCGTCATAACGAAGCTACTGCTTTATTAACAGGAAAGAATATTGGAGATTATGCTACACAATCTGATTTTAATGGAACAATCATTTCGGGCGAAGGATTAAATGGTGAAATTTGGCACATTACCGGCGCTAACCCTGGTGGATCAAGTCAACAAAATCCAACTTCCATACGTGAACGTATTCAAATTTTTACTGATGATTATCGTTTACAAAGCAATGCATATATATCGATTAAACTTTTCAAAGACTTAGTATTTAAAAGTTCAAATAGCGCTTATGTTGCTTATAAAGAATACAATAAGAAATTAAAGTCTTCGGCAAATACATTTGGAGCTCCAAACGAATTAGATCGGTTGATGAACCTTCGTACTGAATTGTTAACTGAAAACACTTTAAATTATACGAAAAAAATCGGAAGTCATGAATTTGGGGCTTTAGCTGGTTTTACATTACAAAAAACAGGAAGTAAATTTAACAAAATGGTAGGTACAAACTATCCAGATGAAGATTTACTATCATATAATATGGGAACTTTTATTTTGGTTGACAATCCATCAACCGGTGTAAATGGTTCAACAAGCTACTATTATACCGAAGCATTGATGTCATACTTAGGACGTATAAATTATGCCTACAAAGGTAAGTATTTAGGTTCGGTAAGTATGCGTGCCGATGGTAGTTCCATTTTTGCTGCAGGTCATAAATGGGGAACTTTCCCCGCCGGATCAATTGGATGGAGAGCTTCCGAAGAAAGTTTTATGAAAGAACTTAGCTGGTTATCCAATCTAAAATTCAGATTAAGTATGGGTTTAACAGGAAATAATAAAATTCCACAATATGCCTATATGAACCTTTTGAATACAAATAATTACGTTACAGGCAGTGGAGTAGGTTCAATTCAATCCGGATTGTCAGCAAATGGATCATCTTTAGGAAACCCTGATATTACTTGGGAACAAACCAGCGAAACAGATTTAGGAATCGACATTGGCTTGTTTAATAGTCGTGTAAATTTAACTATTGATATGTACGATTCTTACACCATCCAACTTTTACTGCAACAACCATCGATGTTTATTACCGGACATCAAATGTATTGGAATAATATTGGCCGAGTTAATAACAAAGGACTTGAAATTGAATTATCAACAACCAATTTTGATTCAAAAAATTTCAAATGGAAAACCACAGCCAATTTGTCGACAAATAAAAATACATTAAAGAGCTACGGTACACAAGACCATGTTGACAATTTTGGAGAGCGTAGTGAAGTCTATCGTGCCATTGTAGGTCAACCAGCTATTCAATTTTTTGGATATAAAAGTGCCGGAGTGTGGAGAACATTCGAAGAAGTGGCAGCCGCTAAAGCTTTAACCGATGTAAATGGCGTTCCATTTAACTATACCAAATATGCACCTATTGTTGGTGGTTTAAAAGTTGAGAATACCAATGGCGACAATGCCATAAATACCGACGACCGCGTGGTGCTTGGTTCTCCATTTCCAGATTTTTCGTGGGGAATTACCAATACATTTAACTACAAACAATTCGATTTAAGTTTTATGTTTCAAGGTGTTCAGGGAGGATTGATTATGAATGGTAATATCAATTACAACGAACAACTTCGAACAAATACTGCCTATACTAACAACCGTTATTTAAGTCCAAATTTCCCAGGCGATGGCAAAACAGTGTATGGCACAACTACCAATGGTGGTGATTTAATGTTGAGTGATTATTGTTTGGAAGATGCTTCGTATGCGGCACTTCGCGATTTATCATTGGGCTATTCATTACCTTCTAAAGTTGCTAAAAAAATTGGGTTAAGTAATGTTAGAGCCTATTTTTCTGCTCAAAACTTATTGTACTTTATGGGTTCAAATTACAGGGGAATCAATCCTGAAGCACGTAAAGAAAGTAATAATACTGCCGATCAGGATTTTTCGCCTAATCCACAGGACAACAATAATAATCCATTAAGAGATGGTTATCAACGCGGAGCATTCCCTTTGAATAGGACATACACTATTGGCTTTGACTTAACTTTCTAATTTACATATATTTAAAAATTACAAAAATGAAAAATAAAATAGGAATCATATTCATATTGTCAGCATTATTCACATTTAGTGCCTGTGAAGATATATTGACTGACAAACCAGAATCGGTACTTACACAGGTTGATTTTTACACCAACCCGACTCGTATCAATTTAGGAATTATGGGCTGCTATGCCGGCATGGCCAATGTAACTGCGGTAGAATGGCGTTTCACAGAATTCAGAAGCGATAATACCTGTAATGCAAACACCGGTTCAGGCTCAGGCGAACGTGTAGATATTTGTGATATAGCTTTTTTCCGTCCTTCATCCAGTATGCCAATGATAAAAGATTATTGGTACCGATTGTTTCAAAATATTTCAAGTATCAATGCTGTATTACCATCTGTTGTTGATAATAAATATGTAACGATTGAATCGAAACGTGCTCAGTACGAAGGTGAATTGCTTTTTATGCGTGCTTACCATTACTATACATTGGTCAATCTCTTTGGCGATATGTTTAAAGTAACAACAGTTATAGGACCAAACGAAGCGAAGAAAATTGTTCGTAGTCCGGTAAGTGAAATTTATGACGAAATAATTATCCCCGATTTAATTAAAGCAGCCAACGAAGCCCCTGATGTGTATGCATTAGCAGGCGATAAAGGTCGTGTTACAAAATGGGCAGCAAAAGCTTTGTTAGCTAAAGTGTATATGCAAATGGGTGGAGCCGAGAATTTGGCTTTGGCAAAACCCCTTTTGCAGGAAGTAATGGCAGCGCCAGGATATGGATTATTAACTGAGAAAGGCACATCTACCAGTGCATTTGCCAATATATTTAATGTTGCTAATGAATTGAATAAGGAAATAATTTTTGCCGTGAGATATTTAGGTGGTACTTCAGGTATTGGATCTCCATTTTGGACCAACTTTGCTCCTGACGGGTCGGCCAACATATTCTTAAAAATTGGAACTCCTGAAGGGAATAATAATCCAACATTAGAAATTATGAGTCTTTTTGCATCTGACGTAAAAGATACACGTTCGTCTGCCAGTTTTGCAACTTGGCAAAAAACACCTACCACATTAATTCCTTATATTTCAAAATATCAAGACGCAACCATGTCGCAATCCAAACAATCGGAAAACGACTGGCCTGTAATTCGTTACGCAGATATTGTTTTGTTATATGCTGAGTTATTGGCGCAGGATCCGGCAGGTTTTACAACTGCTCATGTCGAAGTAAACAAAGTGCGTGCCCGTGCAGGTGTTGATCCACTTCCGGCATTTACATCCGCTACCGAGGCATTGGATGCGGTATATAAAGAACGTAGATTGGAATTAGCATTTGAAAATCAACGTTGGTATGATTTATTACGCATGAACAAAACCTATGATGACCCAAACAAGGCCATGACAATTCTTAAAACACATCATTTTGTAACCGATTGGACTTTACTTTATTCAAAATATAGTCCTATTTTGCCTCCAATTGAGAGTTTCTTCATCAACGATCGCTTGTTGCTGCCAATTCCACAAACAGAAATTGACACAAACAACGAAATCGTCATTAAAAATAACCCAAGTTATTAATTTTGTAAATATAAATGATTATGAATAAGATATATAACAATTATCAATTGGTGGTAATTACAGTATTGATGCTAACGAGCTTCGGGTTTGTAGCTTGTACCATGGACGATCCATTAACGGTAGTTAAGCCAAAAACTCTCGAAGAGTACAAAGTTCAAATGACTGCTTATTTGGCTAAAGAAAAAATGATGGCCGACACAGCAAAAGTAGGTTTTAATGTGAATAATTATAAAACTACAACCGATTCAACAACTGTAAAAGCGCCTTATCTGGCAGCAATAGTTGCCGCTCAGGCTGTTGTTGCGAGTCCTACAGTTACAATTGCACAAATTGCAGCTGCCGACAAAACGCTTGCAACACCGGGCAAAGCTTTTTATGCCGCTTTATGGATTGCTGATCGTCGTCAACTCAACGATTCGATTGTGGCTGCAACAGCATTGAACAATGCCACTCTCGAAGGAACTTTAGGTGGACAAGTTTTGCCGGATGCCAAGGTAGCATTCACTTCAGCCATTTCGAAAGCCACTTCAACCAGAGGAACGAGTGCCTTATCTGCATTGCAAATAAAATTGGCTGTTGAAACACTAACAACTGCAAAAAAATCATTTGTTTCAGCCATTATCCCTTTGGATTTCAATGCATTCCTATCAAAATCAAAAGCTTATGTAACCGCACAAAAAGCGTTGGTAGAAGCATCAGTAGCTGGATTTAATAAAGGTGATTATATGCCACTAACCCGAACAAACTATTTAACAGTAATTTTGGCTGCCAATGATTCGGTTAACAAAGCAGGGATTTCACATGTAAGCATTTCAAAAGCACTTACAAACATGATTGCTCCTAAAGCAGCTTTTTTACCTTTTGTTGCTGATCATCGTCCGCTAAATGACACTATAGTTTTAGCTGAAACTTTGAATCCTACATTTATAGTTGGAACAGCTAAAGGACAAGTGGTTACGGCTGCCAAAACAGCTTTCACAACAGCCATTACAACTGCTAAAACTGCTCGTGATAATGTAGCATTAACTGAAGGAGCAACCTTAGCCGCTCGCTTTAAAATGGGTCAAGCTTTGTTTACCATTCAGGCAAGTATAGTTTTGGGCGATTTAATTATTGATTGTACAGCATTGAAAACATCAACTCCGATTGGAACAGCTGTTGGACAAGTATCAACAGCATCGAACTTTGTGTTTAATAAAGCAATTACGGATGCTACAACAGTACGAAATGCTGGAGCGAGTACTTATGCACAAATGACTTCGGCCATTGCTGCACTAAATACTGCAAAAACAACTTTTACAAATTCAATTAAAAAATAATTGCTTATCCACATTAGTCAAGTAATATACATTTTCGTTTTATAACTTTTGTGTCCCTACTACCGTGGTAAAAATCAATTAAACCACAATAGGCACAATAGAAAGAAAATTAATGTGCAAATATATAATATAGAGCACAATAGGCAAATACCTATCGGTATTTAAATTTAACAAAATTGTAACATCTTAATCAACAAATAATTGTTCTAATGTGTCTATTGTGGTTTAAATCTTATAGCTTGACCGTAAGGGATAAGCAGTAAAAAATAAATTCAAAATTGTGATTTCCAAATAAATATAAAATGATTGCTAAATCTAAAATTCTCATTTCATTGGCATTTTTATTGTGTATAAATGCTTTCCCGATAACTTACAAAGTTGGTAACCTCGAAGAATACAAACAAAAATCCAAATCCTTACAGGCTGGTGATACCGTTATGCTTGCCAACGGAGTCTGGAACGATGTGCAACTTGTACTTAAAGGCAATGGTGAAAGCGGAAAACAAATCAGCTTAGTAGCCGAAACGCCCGGAAAAGTATTTTTACAAGGTAAATCTTGTTTAAATCTTTCCGGTAATTGGCTAAATGTATCTGGTTTGATTTTCAAAAACGGATACACACCCAAAGAAGTGGTAATAGATTTTAGAACCAGTTCAAAGGATTATGCTTATAATTCGGTAGTATCAAATTGTGTTATTGACAAATTCAATCAACCGGTGAAAGACTCCATGGATCATTGGATTGGTATTTGGGGCAAAAAAAACCGGGTTGAATATTGTTATTTAGGCGGGAAATCGAACGAAGGAACCACCTTGGTAGTATGGCCAAACGATTCAAATTCAATCAATAACGGACATTTAATTTACCGCAATTATTTCGGAGCGCGACCACGATTAGGTGCCAACGGAGGTGAAAGTATCCGCATCGGAACCAGTCAGGTTTGTCATTTAAGTTCCGGAACTATAGTGGATGGCAATTATTTTGAGCATTGCAATGGCGAAGTGGAAGTGATTTCGAATAAATCGTGTGATAATATATTGGTCAACAATACTTTTTTCGAATGTGAAGGCAGTTTGGTATTGCGACATGGAAATAATATTACAGTTTCAGGTAACTGGTTTATCGGCAATGGCAAACCATATACTGGTGGCGTAAGGGTGATAAACGAAGGTCATAAGATTTATAACAATTTTTTCTATAAACTGGCTGGCGAAGATTTTCGATCGGGATTAACCATTATGAATGCCATACCTGACTCTCCTCCTAATGGTTATGCACCGGTAAAAAATGTGTTATTTGCCAATAATACATTTTACGATTGTGCATTTCCATGGGCTTTTGGGGTGGGTTTTGGCGAGCGAAATCGCACTGTGAAACCTGAAAGCACACTTTTACTAAATAACTTGGTGTATTGTACAAATACAAAGGAATTGGTTAAGTTTTACGACCAAACAGATGGCGTGCGTTTTGACAATAACATAATGGTAAACAGTGCCGGTAATAGTTCAGACAAAGGCGCAATTGCTGGCGATGCCAATAAAACAACCATCAATGGCTTTCCAACAGTATATTCCACCACAAAAGCTAAAAAATTGCCATTTGTAAAATACGATATTTTGGGACAGTTGCGAGGTAAGGCAGTAATTGGTGCATTTCAGAATAATGGAGAAAAACCGGTGCTGGAATATGCTTCAGCAGCTAACTGTGGTCCTGCATGGTACAAAGCATCAGCAGAAAATGCTGAAAAGAAACTGACTCCTGCAGGAAAAACAATTACTGTTGCATCCGGAACGGATGTTTTGACTCAGGCATTAAAAAAAGCCGGAAATGGTGATGTACTGTTATTGTCAGCTGGTGAACACATTATCACCAATAAATTATCAGTTAATAAAAGTGTAACGCTAAAAAGTGCCGATGCGAATCAAAAACCTTTAATTAAGCTGAAATCGAGCCGCGAAAATAATTCATTTTTCGAAATTGGAGCCAACGCCCGTTTAAGTTTGGCTGGAATTGCCATTAATGGTGAAAGCAAAGCTCAGTTTCCTGCAAAATATGTGTTTGCAAGTGGCAAAGAAGGTGCTGTAAACTATGCATTGCATTTGAATAATTGCGAAATTTATGATGTAAAAGTAGCTACAGGTGGCATTTTCAAAGCTTATAAAACTTCGTATGCTGATTCAATTGTTATTAAAAATAGTGTGCTAAGGGATTCGTATCGTGGTATAAGTTTAGCCGACGAGAAAGACGATATTGGAAAGTATAATGCTGAAAATGTGATTATTGACAATACTGTTTTTTCGAACATTGAGCAATTTGCTATAGAATACTACCGGGGAGGAAACGATGAATCGACCTTGGGAGGTCTGCTCATCATTGACCATTGTGTATTCGACAATGTTGGTGTTGACGAAAAACAAACCATAATTAAATTAACCCGCATAGTAAATGTAGCAATTAGCAATAGCATTTTTGCCAATTCGATGGTTAAAACAAGTGTTCGTTTGTATGGAAATAAAAATAGCCTGACAAACTGTTGTTTTTCAACTTGTGCCGATCCTAAAGCTGAAAGTGGCGCAACTATTAGTAAGGTGAATCATGAATCGGTGAAATTTGAAAAGAAAAGTTTTAATTTGGATAAAAAGTCAAAGTTGAAAGGGCTGGCAACTGATGGTGGAAATATTGGGTTGAAATAGACCCCCAACCCCCAAATGGGGGCTTAAAGAGCAAAGACAAAAGCAGGAAAGTCGACAGACAACTGACATAAGACGGAAGAATGAAAAACTTAATACTAATTTCCCTACTACTTGTTTCCATTAATTTTTCAGCACAAACGGTGCTGAATGCCAATGGTCCGGGTAGTACTTACGAATTAATAAACAGCGTATTAGCGCCCAATGGTGGCGATGTGGTTGAAAATCCGGAATGTGTGCATCCTGAATTTGGCCGACATATAGCCGAAGTGTGGGACAATGAGCTGAATCAATATGTGTTTGAGTTTTACATACATGTTACGCCCGATAACGACCGTTGCATCAATTTCGACCGTCAACGTTTGGAGATTAAAACTTACGATGCTTCGCCTGCCTCACTCAAAGGCAATATTGGTGAAACTATTGAATACAAATGGAAATTCCGCGTTCCGGTAGGATTTCAACCTTCGTCCAGTTTTTCACACCTGCATCAGATAAAGGCGGTTGGTGGCGATGATGATGATCCAATATTTACATTAACAGCACGTAAGGGGAGTCCGAATAAAATGGAACTCAATTATTACGTAAGTTCAGTGCTCAATTCCGAAAAACTCACTTCGGTCAATCTTTCGCTTTTTGAAGGAAAATGGGTGGAAGTAACTGAACGAATAAAAGTGGACATTACTAACGGCACTTACTCAATAACCATTAAAAACATAGCTACCGGAGCAACAATTCTATCATATTCAAATCCATCGATGCTCACTTTTCGCCCCGACAATACATTTATCCGACCTAAATGGGGAATATACCGAAGTTTGAATTCTCCATCCGATTTGCGCGACGAATCCATGCGATTTAATTCGTTTTCAATTCAGGAAAATCCGCCAACAAAAGTGATAAATTTGGCTACGCAAAAAGAAAAAGTAGTTTTTTTTCAAACAAAAAACAAAGGCCAATATGAATTGAATTTTACTTTAAACGAACCTACCAAACTGCACTTGGAACTTTATAATCTAAATGGTGTAAAGTA
>CAMBSB010000108.1 GCA_945870155.1 Paludibacter jiangxiensis
GAAATATTTGTTGAATTCCCTGAGTTGGAAGACCCACACACCGGACGAAAATTGATGGAACGCACCATTATTATTGCCAACACTTCGAATATGCCGGTTGCGTCGCGTGAAGCTTCGGTTTATACAGCCATGACCATTTCGGAATATTACCGTGCCATGGGATTACGTGTGTTGATGATGGCGGATTCTACTTCGCGTTGGGCGCAGGCACTTCGTGAAATGAGTAACCGCATGGAAGAACTTCCGGGTCAGGATGCATTCCCTATGGACTTGTCGGCAATTATTGCAACATTCTATAGTCGTGCAGGTTATGTGTATTTGAAAAACGGACAAACAGGTTCTATTACCTTTATCGGAACAGTTTCGCCGGCAGGTGGTAACTTGAAAGAGCCCGTAACTGAAGGCACTAAAAAAGCAGCTCGCTGTTTCTTTGCATTGGAGCAAGCCCGTGCCGACCGCAAACGTTATCCGGCTGTAAATCCGATTGATAGCTATTCAAAATACATCGAATATCCCGAATTTGAGGAATATATTTCGAAACGCATTTCGCCCAACTGGACAAGTATGGTGAATGACATGAAAACTATATTGCAACGTGGAAAAGAAGTACAGGAGCAAATCAATATTTTGGGCGACGATGGCGTTCCTGTTGATTATCACATTACATTCTGGAAATCGGAAGTTATTGACTTTGTGATACTTCAACAAGATGCATTTGATAAAATTGATGCCGTTACGCCACTTGAGCGACAAGAATTTATGTTGAATTTAGTAATGGATATTTGCCATGCAAATTTTGACTTCAATGGATTTGTTGATGTAATGGACTATTTCAAACGCATAATAAATGTTTGTAAACAAATGAATTACTCTAAATTCCATTCGGAGGATTTTGAAAAATTCGTGAATGAATTACAAGTGGTATTGGCAGAAAGAAAACGACAGATTTAAATGCTAAAGAAAATTCTTTATATAATTTCAGGTTGTAATGGTGCAGGAAAAACAACTGCTTCATTTACAATTTTACCTGAGATTTTGAATTGTAAAGAATTTGTAAATGCAGATGAAATTGCTAAAGGTCTATCTCCTTTTCAACCTGAAAAAGTCTCGATTGAAGCAGGAAGATTAATGCTTCAACGAATAAATGATTTATTATTGCAAGGTAAAACTTTTGCTTTTGAAACAACACTTTCAACAAAAAGTTATAAAAACACAATTAAAATTGCTCAAGAAAATGGTTATGACGTAATTCTTTTGTTTTTTTGGCTTCAAACTGTTGAATTAGCGATTGAACGTGTTAAACAAAGAGTGATTGAAGGTGGACATAATATTGAGCAAGAAATTATAAAAAGAAGGTTTAGGAACGGTATCAAAAACCTCTTCCACATATATTTACCGATTGTCAAAGATGCTATGATTTTTGATAATTCCGATAATATCTATCAGCTAATTGCTGAAAAACAAAACAATAAATTAAATGTCATTGATCAACTAAAATTCAATTCTCTCATAAAAATATCCGATGAAAAATAACAAAAAAAACACAACGGAAATTGAAAAAATACTTCTGGGTATGAATAAAGTGAATGATAATCTCATCTCTTTTAAAAAAAGAATGAATAGTGATTTAGTCGTTTTACGAGATGGCAAAATCTTACATATTAAACCATAATATTTGAACAATAACAACATTTTAAATTAAATGGCAACAAAAGCATTTCAAAAAATTTATACCAAGATAATACAAATTACCAAAGCAACTTGTACGCTACATGCAACAGGTGTTGGTAACGAGGAATTGGCTACTGTAAATGGCAAATTGGCTCAGGTAGTAAAAATTATGGGTGAAGAGGTAACACTTCAGGTTTTTGAAGGTACTGAAGGAATACCAACCAATGCTGAGGTGATTTTCCTTGGCAAAGCGCCTTCGCTAAAAGTGAGTGAGCAATTGGCAGGTCGTTTTTTCAACTCGTTTGGCAACCCAATTGATGGCGGCCCTGAAGTGGAAGGCGAAGAACGCGAAATCGGTGGTCCTTCAGTAAATCCGGTTCGCCGTGAGCAACCTTCGGAGCTTATTGCTACCGGTATTGCAGGCATCGATTTGAATAACACCTTGGTATCGGGACAGAAAATTCCATTTTTTGCCGACCCCGACCAGCCTTTCAATCAGGTAATGGCAAATGTAGCTTTACGTGCCAAAACCGACAAAATCATTTTGGGTGGTATGGGTTTAACGAATGATGATTACCTGTATTTTAAAAACGTTTTTAACAATGCCGGTGTACTCGACCGCATCGTTAGTTTTGTTAACACAACAGAGAACCCACCTGTAGAGCGCTTGTTGATTCCCGATATGGCTTTAACAGCTGCGGAATATTTTGCAGTTGATAAAAACGAAAAAGTGCTTGTTCTGCTTACTGATATGACATCGTATGCTGATGCATTAGCCATCGTTTCGAATCGTATGGACCAAATTCCGTCGAAAGATTCGATGCCGGGTTCGCTATATTCCGATTTGGCTAAAATTTACGAAAAAGCAGTTCAGTTCCCTGCTGGTGGTTCAATAACCATTATTGCTGTAACTACGCTTTCTGGAGGAGATATTACACATGCAATTCCCGATAATACAGGTTATATCACTGAAGGTCAGTTGTTTTTACGTCGCGATTCGGATGTTGGAAAAGTTATTGTCGACCCATTCCGTTCACTTTCGCGCTTGAAACAGTTGGTAATTGGCAAAAAAACACGCGAAGATCATCCACAAGTTATGAACGCAGCTGTACGTCTGTTTGCTGATGCTGCCAATGCAAAAACAAAATTGGAAAATGGTTTTGATTTGACCGATTACGACGAGCGTACTTTGGCATTTGCTAAAGATTATTCCACCAAATTATTAGCTATCGATGTTAATATTGATACAACGGCAATGTTGGATGTAGCATGGGAAATGCTTGGTGAACACTTTAAACCTGCAGAGGTTAATATTAAACAAGAATTGGTAGAGAAATATTGGAAGTAATTGATTTAAAATTGCAATTAGAATATAAATTTTGTGGTCAATATTTTTGACCGCAAATTAAACCAATACTGATGACAGAAATTTTAAGGATAGGTAATGTAGAAGATAAAATTCTCATAATTAGAAATCAAAAAATAATTTTGGATAGCGATGTTGCTTATTTATATGGAGTTAAGACCAAAGAAGTAAATCAAGCTGTCAAAAACAATCCGGATAAATTTCCTTATGGATATGTGTTTGAATTGAGCGAATCTGAATTTGCAGATTTGCGGTCGAAAATTTCGACCGCAAATCTCTCAAAAGTTCGTACAATTCCTAAAGCATTCACTGAAAAAGGATTATATATGTTGGCAACAATTCTGAAAAGTCAGGTGGCAACTGAAACGACCATTAACATAATTGAAACTTTTACCAAAACCAGAGAATTGTCTCGTACAGTAGGCGAGTTGGTTACCATATCAGAAGAAACAAAACAGAAATCTCTTTTAAAACGCAGTGGAGAATTAATCTCTGAAGTATTAACTGAAGCATTGGATGCTTCTGAAACAGAAACAAGTATCGAAATAAATCTAGCGGTGCTAAAATTTAAACATACTATTAAACATAAAAATGGAAATAATGAGGTCCGCGAGCCCGAACCTATTTATATAACATTACAAAATAAAGATTTAAACGGTTTCCTAGAGGAAATTTAAGCGGCAAAAAAATGGCAATACAATTTCAATATAACAAAACATCGTTGCAAATGCTTGAGAAAAATCTCAAGATGCGTGTGCGTGCTTTGCCTACCATAAAAAACAAGGAAAGTGCGCTGCGTTTGGAGGTGAAGCGTGCAAAAGACGAAATACTAAAACTCGAAGAGGAAATGGAGCAACGCATTGCAGCTTACGATAAAATGTTGGCTTTGTGGGGCGAATTCGACACTACCTTGTTACATGTAGATGATGTAAAAATGGGTATCCGAAAAATTGCCGGAGTTCGAATTCCGGTACTCGAAGAGGTTTTTTACACCACCAAACCGTTCAGTTTATTTAATTCACCTAAATGGTTTGCCGATGGCTTGACTCAACTAAAAGAATTGGCTCAAGTTGGTATTGAACGTGAATTTTGCAGTCAGAAACTGCATTTATTGGAATATGCCCGCAAAAAAACCACTCAGAAAGTGAATTTATTTGAGAAAGTGCAAATTCCGGGTTATGAAGATGCCGTGCGAAAGATTAAACGATTTATGGAAGACGAAGAAAACTTATCGAAATCGTCACAGAAAATTGTAAAATCGCGTCAACAACAACTAAAGGAGGCTGAGTTATGATACTGAAAATGAAGCGCTATACTTTTTTGGTGTATCACAAACAATACACCGAATTCCTTGAAAAACTCAGGGAAACAGGAGTATTACATGTAATAGAAAAAGCCGAAGGAATAGCCGAAAATGATGTTTTACGCGAGAAAATGCAATTGGCAGCTCGTATAAAGAATACATTAAAACAACTGGAAAAACGAACGCCACAAAAAGCAGAATTGCTACCTACAAACGAAGCAAAAAACGGATTGGAATTGCTTCAAAATGTGGAACTTGCGTTAGCCGAAAAAGATGCATTAGACCAAAAATTACAAAATACAGAGAAAGAGTACGAACGCATGGAAGTATGGGGCTCGTTTAGTCATACACGATTGGAGCAGCTCCGAAATGCCGGTTTTGTAATCAACTTTTACAGTTGTAATTTGCGTAAATTCGACCAGGAATGGGAAGTATTATACAATGCTTTCGAAATTGACACAACTACAACCACACGTTATTTTCTGACAATTACAAAACCCAATCAGGTAATTGAAATTGATGCCGATCCTATTAAACTTTCGGCTAAAACGGCTGAAGAGTTATTCGTTGAAATTTCAGAAATTCGTGAAAAAATAAATGTTCAGATTGCTCTTTTGGAAAAAATGGCAGTTGAGTATTATAACACAATAAAATTAGCTCAAAGTGAAATAAGTGAGAATATTGACTTTGCAAAAGTAATTTTAAATACAAAATCAGAAGCTGACAACCGCGTCATGTTGCTCGAAGGTTGGTGTCCTGAAGAATCGGAGGAAGTACTTAACACTTATTTGGAATCAACAGGTGTTTATTACGAAACAGCTATACCAACTGAGGAAGATAAAGTTCCTATCAAGTTGAAAAACAATAAGTTCACCAAACTTTATGAAATGATAGGCGAATTATACGATTTGCCAAATTATCACGAACTTGATCTTACTCCATTTTTTGCACCATTCTACATGTTGTTTTTTGGATTGTGCTTGGGTGATGTTGGATATGGACTTATTTTTGTAATTGCTGCCGTAATTCTTAGGAGAAAGGTCTCTGAGACATTAAAACCTGTTTTTTCTTTGGTTGCTTTGCTTGGCATTTCTACAGTTATCATGGGAGCCATAGGAGGAAATGTATTTGGATATAGCTTAATTGATGCAAAAATAGAATGGCTTGAGTCCTACAAAAAATACATGATGGATTCCAATAAATTATTCAATGTGGCTTTGATACTAGGCGTAATTCAAATCATATTCGGGATGATAATTAAAGCGATTGGAACTGTACGAAGATATGGTGTAGCAGCTTCACTTTCCACCTGGGGATGGTTAATAATTATTCTTGGTTGTGGAGGAACTTATGCTGTGAATATGTTTATGGAAGTAAATGCTACGACAACTCAATATCTTTATTATGGTTTTGGTGGAGTTGGAGGTTTATTAATCTTTTTATTAAATGATATAAAACGAAATCCATTTATAAATGTCGGCGCAGGATTATGGGATGCTTATAATATGATACTCGGTGTTATTGGTGACGTATTGTCATATATCCGATTATTTGCGTTAGGTATTTCAGGTGCTGTTATGGGTTTTGTTTTTAATGATTTGGCAATCAATCTAAGTGGAAATATCCCCGTTCTAAGCCCTATAATAATGATTATTATACTTTTAATAGGACATGGATTGAATATTTTCATGTCGAGTTTAAGTGCATTTGTACACCCTATGCGTTTGACATTTGTGGAATTTTATAAAAATGCAGGCTTTGAAGGCGGTGGAAAAAAATACCGACCTTTTGCAGCTTACAAGGAAGAAAGAACATTATTTTAGACACTAAATTCCCATAATGGGGCAATTAAGAAATATAATAACAAAAACAACAATAACTTTTTAAAAACAAAAAAAATTATGGAACCAATTATTTTAGCGTATATCGGAATTGGATTAATGGTAGGTATGGCCGGAGTTGGTAGTGCTTATGGTGTAACTATTACAGGAAATGCAACTATTGGAGCTTTAAAGAAGAATGGCGATGCATTTGGTAACTACATGGTATTGTGCGCCTTACCAGGAACACAAGGACTTTACGGATTTCTTGGATATTTCTTGCTTAAATCGCACTTAACACCCGACATGACTTGGGCAGCTGCAGCAGCCGTATTTGGTGGTGGATTGGCATTGGCTTTAACCGGTTTTTTCTCGGCTATTCGTCAAGGACAAGTTTGTGCCAATGGTATTGCCGGAATCGGTTCAGGATACGATGTATTTGGTAAAACTTTGATTTTGGCGGCATTTCCGGAACTTTATGCCATTGTTTCGTTGGCAGCAGTATTTATGATTGGAGGCTCAATCTAAAATATAAATATGTTTTTGTTAAGAAGCTCAAACGATTATCCCGTTTGGGCTTCTTGTATTTTGGTTTTACGCCAAAAAAACTTACTTTTGCATATAGATTTTAAATTCTCAGAATGAAAAGAAAAGCAATTAACTTTAAGTCCCTACTTCATAAGTTACGTTTCCAATATAGAGTTTCTGTATTGAACGAAAATACTTTAGAAGAATCCTGGCATTTGCGCTTGTCAAGGTTAAGTGTGCTTATTTATGGCTCTACTTTAGTTTTGATTACATTTATAGTTTTAACTATATTGATTTTCGCAACTCCTATTAGGTATTATTTACCCGGTTATGGTGATAGTGGAAATAGAAACTCAATTATACACGAATCAATGCAAACCGATTCCCTATTACAACAAATTGAAATTCAGTCAGGATATTTAGACATTTTACGCGAAATAATTTCAGGAACAATCAAGCCTGATTCTATTGTATCGCTTGATTCTGTAAAATTAAAGGAAACGGCTCTAGGATTTCTCAAAAAATCGAGAAATGAGAAAAATTTTGTGGATCAATTTGAAAAAGATGAGAAATATAATTTGGCAAGTATTGAAGTAAAGCCAAATGAAGATATGTATGTGTTTTTCCGCCCTGCAAGTGGTGTAATTTCATCTTCTTTTAGTTTAATTGATAAACAATATGGTATTAATATTATTACCTCACCAAACGAAACTGTTGTAAGTGTACTTTCGGGTACTGTTGTTTATGCAGGTTTTACATTTGATTTTGGTTGGGTAATTCAAATTCAACACGAAAACAATTATTTATCGATATATAAAAACAATACGCGATTAATTAAAAAAGTCGGAGATTCAGTTAAGGCCGGTGAAGGCATTGCCATAACAGGCGAAAGTTCAGATAATAAGTCAGATGAACACTTTTATTTTGAGCTTTGGAAACTGGGCAAACCAATTAATCCTGAAGATGTTATAATATTTTAAAGAACCCCCAACCCCTAAAGGGGAGTAAAAAGCGGAAAATATAATATGTTTTATTGCACTTTATCATCTAACTTTCACATTATCAAATTGGCACAATAGTTAATATGTCAGAAACTAAAAAACAAATAGCAATTTTAGGTTCTACCGGCTCTATTGGCACACAGGCTTTGGAAGTAATCGCCGAAAACGATTCCTTATTCGAGGTTTATGCAATCACGGCCAATAATCAGGTAGATCTACTGATAGAGCAGGCTCGTAAGTTTAAGCCCGAAATGGTTGCAATTGCTAACGAAACACATTATAAAAAATTAAAGGAAGCATTATCCGATTTGCCAATCAAGGTTTTCGCCGGAAATGATTCCATTGCACAAGTTGCTGAAATGCAACCAATTGATATTGTACTTACAGCAATGGTTGGTTATTCTGGTCTTAAACCTACCATTAATGCAATAAAAGCAGGAAAAAAAATTGCTTTGGCTAACAAAGAAACATTGGTTGTTGCAGGTGAATTAATATGTGATTTGGTCGAAAAATACAATTCAGCGATACTTCCTGTCGATTCTGAACATTCTGCTATATTTCAATGTTTAGTGGGTGAAGGAAATAATACGATTGAAAAACTTATTCTTACTGCTTCCGGAGGACCTTTTCGTACTAAATCGATACATGAATTAGAACATGTTACAAGTGCGCAAGCATTAAAACATCCTAATTGGGATATGGGTGCTAAAATCACAATCGATTCGGCAAGCATGATGAACAAAGGATTTGAGATTATTGAAGCCAAATGGCTTTTTGGGGTCACTCCCGAACAAATAGATGTTGTTGTGCATCCTCAATCCATTATTCACTCTATGGTTCAGTTTGCTGATAGTTCAATTAAAGCTCAATTAGGACTGCCGGATATGAAACTTCCAATCCAATATGCATTTACTTATCCCGATAGATTGAAAACAAATTTTCCTCGTCTCAATTTTGATATTTGCTCACAATTTACATTTGAAAGACCGGATTTGGAGAGATTTAGAAATCTCGGTTTTGCATATTATGCCATGGAACAAGGTGGAAATATGCCTTGTATATTGAATGCAGCTAACGAAATTGTTGTAGAAGCATTTTTGCAAAATAAAATTGGATTTGTTCAAATGAGTGATATTATCGAAGACGTGATGACAAAAGCATATTTTATAGCAAAACCAACATACGACGATTATGTTGAAACAGACAAACAAGTCAGAATTTTGACAACAAGTTTAATAAAATAACCCCCGAGCTGCTAAGGGGAGAAGTATTTAGGTATGATTTTAAGCCTCTTTAGGGGTTTGGGGCAGCAAGATATAAACAATAAATAATTTTTATGGAAACATTTCTTATCAGAGCTTTACAGCTTATTCTCAGTTTATCTATTTTAGTAGTTTTACATGAATTTGGTCATTTCTTTTTTGCCCGACTATTCAATGTTCGGGTAGATAAATTCTATATGTTTTTTAATCCAAATTTCTCTTTAGTTCGTGCTAAAAAAATCAATGGAAAGTGGCAAATTAAATTCCTGAGCAAAAATATTCCTGCCAACGAACGTCCCAAAACAGATTTGGATGGGGATACAATGCTCGATTCCAAAGGTAAAACTATTTACGAACCTATACCATTAAAAGAACTGCAGGATGAGGATTGGAATAAATATCCCGATAACACTGAATGGGGAATTGGTTGGTTGCCTTTGGGTGGATATTGTAAAATTGCCGGTATGATAGATGAGTCTATGGATAAAACTCAATTAGCCGAAGAACCTAAAGAATGGGAATATAGATCTCGTCCGGTTTGGCAGAGATTACCTATCATTATCGGAGGCGTTTTAGTTAATTTCATTTTGGCTATGGTCATTTATTCAGCTGTGCTTTTTACATGGGGACAAGAATATCTGCCTTTTAGCAATGCGAAATATGGTTTACAGTTCTCTAAAACCTTGATTGATAATGGATTTAAAAATGGCGACAATATTATATCTATCGACGGCAAAGCTGTTGAACAAAGATCCGATGCCATTGAAAGTATATTAATTGATGGAAAAAGAAATATTCTAGTATCACGCGATAGTCAGCAAGTTTCTATTACCCTTCCTGAAAATCTCTCTCAGCAAATTTTAGCGGCTGAAGAGAAAGATTTGATTACTGCCCGTTTCCCTTTTGTAATTGCCGAAGTTAGCGCAGGAAGTCCTGCCGAACAAGCAAAACTGCAAGCTGGTGATAGCATAATTGGAATCAATGGCATAAAAACCAATATCTTTCAAGACATTGCAATGCAACTGGATGCATCAAAAAACTCACAAGTTTTACTCAGTTTCGTTCGTAATGGAAAAACGCTTGCAACTAAATTAACCGTGTCTGAAAACGGAAAATTGGGTGTTGGAGTTAAGTCATTTGTTGAGTTTTTTGAAACAAAAAAACTTACTTATACCTTCTTTCAATCCATTCCTGCTGGTATAGGTTTAGGCTGGGAAACCTTGACAAGTTATGTAAAACAATTTAAAATTATTTTTACCAAAGAAGGGTCAAAACAATTAGGTGGCTTTGGAAGTATAGGTAAAATGTTCCCAAAAACATGGGATTGGCAGATATTTTGGTCTATGACAGCTTTGCTTTCAGTAATTTTGGCCTTTATGAACCTACTTCCAATTCCGGCATTAGACGGTGGACATGTATTGTTTTTACTTTACGAAATGGTTACCGGACGTAAACCAAGTGATAAATTTCTGGAATATGCTCAAACAGTGGGGTTTTTCCTATTAATGGGTTTGCTTTTGTTTGCCAATGGAAATGATATTTTCAGAGCAATTTTTAAGTAGTTGATTGGTTAATTGGTTGATTGATTAATTCGTTAATTAGTTGATTGGTTAATTGGGTGAATATTTGTTAAACAAAAAAACTTTCTTTAATCCCTATAAATTCCCCCACCAGGGAACTAGGGGGCATTATATATATTATAAAATTTATGCAAGTTGTAATTATTTGTTACCCGAAATGTGGAACATGCCAAAAAGCCGTTAAATGGTTGAAAAACAATGAAATCGAGTACGAATATCGACCAATAAAAGAAGAAAATCCAAGTGTTGAAGAATTAAAACTTTGGATAAAGATGAGCGGATTACCGGTATCAAAATTCTTCAATACCAGTGGATTACTTTACAAAGAGCAAAACATGAAAGTTAAAGTGAAAACTTTATCAGAACCTGAATTAATAGACATTTTGGCTAGTAATGGTTTAATGGTAAAACGCCCAATTTTACTTGCAGGAGATCGTGTTTTAGTTGGATTTAATGAAGATGATTGGATAAAAATACTTCGATAGATTTTTTCACAAAAAAAAGAAGAATCCAATTTTATGTAACATATAGAATGTACATGAAATTGGATTTTTTTATTTGACAAGTTTAGACGTTTACAAGATGAATTCTATCATTGATCCTTTTATTTATTAAATCAATTCCATTCCAAAGTACCAATTCAGGGCTATTTGAAACTCTTATTTGTTTTTGTAAATCTAAAATTTGTATTGGATAATAACTACAAGCCGAAATTAATTGGAAAATATTTAGTTTTGAAAAAACATTTTTTTTATTGTTGATAATTTGACTTACTTCTTTCAAATTATTTGTTTCAAAATCAATAACTAAAGGATTTTCATTTAATTCTACACAACTCTCTGTACTTAAATTGCTTATGTTTATATAGTTATAAGTCAAACTTAATTCATTGATTTCTTTCGGTGAAAAATTATTCCGAAGCGAAACTATTTCGGCAGAGATAATACCGTTGTAATACAATGTTTGAGCCGGTTCAGATATTTGTTTTTCTATGTCAATTAACTGACATACAACCCCTTCGCTATTCAACTCAACGACATGGTTTTGTAAAATACTTGTTGGCGAAATCAATATAAACTGACTACTTATGCGGCGCATTTTTTTTGCTTTGTATAACTATGTTTCTCAACCGAAACTTGTTTTTAATGTGCAAACTATCTGCGTGTTTGATTGGATTTTCAATTCGTTTTAAAACCTTGTCAATACTGTCTTTGGCCAAAGAATCAAATTCTCTTATTAACTTCACGCTATCTATATAAATATTTGTTTTTGTAGTTGTTGATTTGCCAAATAATAAACTACCTGATATTTTTTCAATGCGAAGTTTGCGTCGTGCAGTTAAATGCAGCGAATATCTGCGCAAAATACTGTCCTTGTAAACTTTGGTATAAACACTGTCAACCTTGCCATTCTTGTACTTTATACGCATAACTATAGCTTGCTTCAGCTTGGTATTTGTGGGCGAAATTCGCTGTAATAAACTTAGCGTATACTTATCATGAGTAAGTAAATCAGGATTAGTAATTTCAAATATAAGTTGAGTTCGGGCGGTGTCTTGCTTAATTTCATACTTTGTTGTTTTTGCCCAAAGATCTGTCTTCATTTTACGTAATGCCGCGGAATCTATCGGGTGATAGAATCTTTTCTTTACTATTGAATCATGCTCAGTTAATTGTTTGATTACATTTAAATAAATATCTTCAAATTTTTCGGGGTTTTCAGTGTAAAAAACTAAAGAGGAGTCAAAAATTGCTTGAGTGATACCGTGTTTTTTAAACAAAGCATTATAATAGTAAATATCTTGCTGATTATTTGCATTAGTCTGAAGATTCGCATTTAACGAACCCTCCAATTTATGTAAATCAGTGAGGAAATCAGCCATCTCTTCTTTGTTTAATACACCCTCAGGACGATTTTCACAAGCCGCCAAAACAAAAAATACGAATAGGAGTAAAACGAACTTTCTAAAGATATTATTGAATGTTTTCAACCTCATTTGCTTTTTTCGTTTCTAAACTTTCGTTTAAATCTTTGCGGAAAAACAATAAAATTATCACAACCGAAGTGGTTATAGCAGAATCGGCGATATTGAAAATTGGACTAAAAAATAAGGTTTCACCAACGCTATTTTTAATAATTGGGAAATACAACATATCTACCACCTTACCATGAAATAAAGATGCGTATCCTCCGGTTTCAGGTAAAAAGGTTGCCGGCATTCCATAGCTTTCGCTAAAAAGAACACCGTAAAACATTGAATCAAAGATATTACCGGCAGCACCAGCCAAAAGCAATGAAACTGATAGTATATATCCTGTTCGTGCTTTCTTTTTGATCAATATACTTATAAAATAAAACAATCCTCCTACAGCAACAATTCTAAAAATTGTCAGGAACAATTTGCTGATAATTTCCATACCAAACGCCATTCCATTGTTTTCGATAAAATAAATCTTAAACCAACTAAATACTTCTACATATTCGCCAAGTGCAAAATTCAGCTTTATATATATTTTTGAAAGTTGGTCTATAAATAAAACAATGAAAATGAGAATCAATGATTTATATTTTACTGACATAATGATATTTACTATAAAAAAGATTTATAATTATTAAATAGAAAATTCGGCAACAGACATATTCTTCCATTGCCGAATCAAACTATATTAACGTTTTATTTTTTATCATTTTTAGCTTCAATACTCAAAGTAGCATGAGGAACTGCACGCAAGCGTTCTTTCGGGATTAATTTACCGGTTTCTCTGCATATACCATAAGTTTTGTTTTCAATTCGGATAAGAGCCGACTGTAAATGCTGTATAAATTTCATCTGACGTTGAGCCAATCTTCCCGATTCTTCCTTCGAAAGTGTAGCTGCGCCTTCTTCCAAAACCTTAAAAGTAGGTGAAGTATCCATCACATCATTGCCATCCAAATTTGCAATGTTATTACGTAACATTTCATATTCAACTTGGGCTTTTTCGAGTTTTTCGTTTATTAATTGTCTAAACTCATCTAACTCAACATCTGTATATCTTGTTTTTTCTGACATGTTTTTGTGTTTTAATGTGATTCTTTTTTTTTGGAATTATTGCTATTTCATTCTTTTTTTTAATAGAGTGCGAATATAACAAAATAGTTTTACTTAGCCAATCTTTTTTAAATAAAATATATGAATGAAACCTAAGATTAAACTGATTTACTCTCTTGATTTTAATAAGTTAAATATTGATTATAACTTTATAACTTTGATTTTAACTATATATTCTTCAAAATCTAAATCAGTAGCATTATCAACAATATCTTTAAGCAAAATTGAGTCGGCAAGTGTTTGAGTAGCAATATAATTAGAGAATTCATCAACTGCCTCGTTAATTTCTTCGTTTTTCTGAATTTCAATAATTATTTTATCCGTAATTTCAAATCCATTGGTTTTACGTATATTTTGTATCCTGTTTACCAATTCTCGGGCTATTCCTTCGCGCATAAGCGCATCGGTTACCGTTATGTCGAGTGCAACAGTTAATTTGCCTTCGTTAGCTACAAGCCATCCTGGCATATCTTCAGTAAATATTTCAACATCTTCTGTTGTTATTTCTACATTGCCCGAAGCTAAATTGATAACGAAAGTCCCATCGCGTTCAATGCTATAAATATTTTCTTTAGTTAATTGATTAAATGCTTCAGCAATTTCTTTCATTTGCTTGCCGTATTTTTTTCCTAGGGTTTTAAAATTTGGTTTAATTTTTTTTACCAAATTTTCCATATCCGAATCTGCCGGAATTATCTCCAATTCCTTAACGTTAACTTCAGATTTCACTAAATCGGCAATATACAATATTTGATTATAAGTAGTTGCGTCATGAGCGGGTACCACAGCTTTTGACAGTGGTTGCCTCACTTTTTTCTCAGCTTTGCGACGTAATGCAAGTATCATCGACGAAATTTGTTGTGCCAATTGCATACTGGCTTCCAAATTTTTATCTATTAGCAAGTCATTACATGTTGGGAATATCGCCAAATGAACTGACAATTCAGTATTTTTATTCGTTACTGCATTTAAATCTAAAAACAATTGATCGGCAAAAAAAGGAGAAATCGGAGCCATCAATTTTGATACCGTTTCCAAACAAGTGTACAAAGTTTGATAAGCCGAAATTTTATCGTCATCGTACTCTCCTCCCCAATATCTTTTGCGGTTTAAACGTACATACCAATTACTTAAATGCTCGCCTACAAAGTCGGATATGGCTCGCCCGGCACGCGTAGGCTCATAATTTTCATAATGTTCAGTAACTTCTTTCACCAAAGTGTTAAGCAATGAAATTACCCAACGATCTATATCCGGTCGTTTTGAAATTTCAATTTCTTGTTCAGCAAAAACAAATTTATCAACATTGGCATAAAGCGTAAAAAACGAATAAGTATTGTATAAAGTTCCGAAAAATTTTCGTCTTACTTCCTCTATTCCTTCTACATCAAATTTAAGATTGTCCCAAGGCGATGCATTGGTCATCATATACCAGCGCAATGGATCGGAACCATATTTCTCTATAGCCGAAAACGGATCAACACCATTTCCCAAACGCTTAGACATTTTGTTGCCGTTTTTATCTAACACCAATCCATTGGAAATGACATTTTTAAACGCCACACTGCCTTTAATCATTGTGCTGATTGAGTGAAGTGTAAAGAACCACCCTCTTGTTTGATCTACACCTTCCGAAATAAAATCGGCTGGGAAATATTCACCCGAATCAATTTTTTCTTTGTTTTCAAAAGGGTAATGCATTTGTGCATAAGGCATTGCGCCGGAATCGAACCAAACATCAATTAAATCCAACTCACGTTTCATCGGTTTGCCGCTACTTGACACTAACACAATTCCATCCACGTAAGGTCTATGCAAATCGATGTTATCAACTGCATAATTTTCTTGTGTAAATTCTCCAACTTTGAAGTTTTTAAATGGATTCTCAGTCATAAAACCTGCCTGCATTGATTTTTCAATCTCTGAAAACAATTCTTCAACCGAACCTATACAAATTTCTTCTGTACCATCTTCGCTTCTCCAAATTGGTAATGGTGTTCCCCAATACCTGCTTCTTGACAAGTTCCAGTCCTGTAAATTTTCGAGCCATTTACCAAAACGACCAGTGCCTGTAGAGACCGGTTTCCAATTTATGGTGTCGTTCAATGCCATCATTTCTTCCCTACATGCTGTGGTTTTAATAAACCAACTGTCTAAAGGATAATATAATATAGGCTTATCAGTACGCCAACAATGCGGATAATTATGTGTGTGTTTTTCAATTTTAAATGCTAAACCCTTTTGTTTTAATGCAATACAAATTGAAACATCCAAAGTTTCATCCTGGTCGTTTAAGTTTTCATCGTATGCATTTTTTACAAATCGTCCGGCAAATTCATTGTATAAATCAAGGTTTACGTTTGATTTTACAAATTCAGGACTCAAATCTTCAATTTTGTAGAGTTTTCCACTTCTATCGACCATGGGTTGACGATTGTCATCTTTATCAATCAACAACATGGCGGGAATTCCATTTTGCTTTGCTACACGGTCGTCATCAGCTCCAAAAGTGGGAGCAATGTGAACAATTCCTGTTCCATCTTCAGTTGTAACAAAATCTCCGGTTATAACTTTAAATGCTGTCCTCTCTCCTACCCTTTCAAATGAAGAAACCGGTTCTACTGTTTTTTCATTATTTAAGTACGGACTAATCCAAGGTATAAGCTGTTCGTATTCAAGCCCCGCTAGTTCCGAACCTTTACATTTACCAAGAATTTCGTATTCATTCTTACCCATTACTGCACCAAGCAAATTCTCGGCAAGGATGAGTTTGCATGCCTGTTTAGTATATGGATTTGACGATTGTACTAATACGTAATCGATATTTGGACCTACACAAAGTGCGGTGTTAGATGGTAAAGTCCATGGTGTTGTTGTCCATGCAAGAAAATATACCTCTCCCCTCCCGATAGTTATCGGGACTTCTCCAAAGAAGAGGGAGTCCGTGTTGAATATCACTTTGAGCTGCTCGAAGTTTCGTTCTCCAGCAGTTTCCCCTCCTTTGGAGGGGACTAAGGGGAGGTGAAACTGAGCAACACAAGTTGTATCCTTTACATCTCGGTAACAACCGGGTTGATTTAATTCGTGGGTACTTAGCCCGGTTCCGGCCGCAGGTGAATATGGCTGGATTGTATATCCTTTGTAAAGTAAATTCTTATTATATAACTGTTTAAGCAACCACCAAAGTGTTTCAATATACCTATTGTCATAGGTTATGTAAGGGTCGTTCATATCAACCCAATAACCCATTTGAGTTGTCAAATCTTCCCATTCTTTGGTATATTTCATTACATCGCTCCTACAAGCAGCATTGTACTCATCAACACTTATTTTTTTTCCAATGTCTTCTTTGGTAATTCCCAATGCCTTTTCAACACCAAGCTCCACTGGCAAACCATGCGTATCCCAACCGGCTTTACGTTTTACCTGAAAGCCCTGCATAGTTTTATACCTGCAAAACACATCCTTGATGGTTCGAGCCATAACATGATGAATGCCCGGCATACCATTGGCTGAAGGTGGTCCTTCATAAAAAACGAATGAGGGATTACCTTCGCGCGTTTTTATACTTTCATGGAAAACATCAAGTTCGTTCCATCGACTTAAAACCTCTTTGTTAACATCTGATAAATTAAGACCGGAATACTCTTTAAACTTTTTCATTTTAATAATTACCTAAATAAGGTACAACATGTAAAAATAATTCGATTTAAATCAAAAAGTCGCAATTGAATATGTAACTGATAATTAATAATTTAACAGCTATTCTAAAAAACAAACTATCCCCAACTAAATATAAGGACATAGAATTTTTAATCACAAATTCAGTCTAAATCATTTTTTTAAATAAGGGTGCAAATTTACAAAAAAATACCGATAAAATTTTATGCTGTTTTTAAAATTACTCAAGCTCATTTACACAAAAAAAGCTGTTAGAAATTAATACTAACAGCTTTTAGAAATTTAACAAAGTAATTATTATTGATTTCGAGTATCCTTGTTGGCAGAGTAAACAATTTTCAGTGCATACGCTCTACGTAAAGTTTGCTTAATATCATTAATAATACCCATTTTAGTGTCCTTATCCGCTTTGATTGAAACAGTCATCATATTTTGATCATCTTCATTCATAGCACTACGTTCACTTACAATAAATGTTTCTAGTTCATTTATGTCGGCAAACACATCGCCTAACTGAATACGTGTTTCAGAACCAAATGATTTTTTATATTGTTCCATTGGTTTACCTACGTACACATACCTTGTCAATGATTTATTCTCTAACTTTTGCAC
>CAMBSB010000109.1 GCA_945870155.1 Paludibacter jiangxiensis
TTGAGTTCGCCTATTTATAGAAATGCTGCGGGTAATAACGGTAATTTTATACTCAAACACAGTGTTGGCTCTCTACCACACAACTCAGAAGTGGACGTTCCGCTTACCTATGCCGACTATTATTATGTAGAGGCATTAATGCGTTATAAAAAATTATTAAAATAATAATCAATCAAATTATGATGACCAAAAGAGTAATGACATTAATGGTTACCGTGCTATTAATCAACTTGTTTTCTGTTAAATTAATAGCAAATTCCGTCAACAACAAACTTGCCTGGTTTCAGGATGCTAAGTTCGGAATGTTTATTCACTGGGGTGTTTATTCCAAAATTGCTGGTGAGTGGAAAGGCAAAGAGGGTTACAACGAGCATGTAATGCTTTATGCCAAAATACCAATTGTGGAATACGAAAAAGTGGCTAAAACGTTGAACCCGGTTGATTTTAATGCCGAAGCATGGGTACTTGCCGCAAAGAATGCGGGTATGAAATACATTGTTATCACCACCAAGCATCACGAAGGTTTTGCTATGTATAACTCGCCAAGCAGTCCGTATAATATTGTGAATCTTACGGATTTTAAACGCGACCCTGTAAAAGAATTGTCAGAGGCATGCCGTAAGTTGGATGTGAAGTTCGGAGTGTATTACTCACTGGGGCGCGACTGGCACGACCCCGATGTACCTACCAACTGGCCTAAAAAAGCGGGTAGAAGCAATTTCTGGGATTATCCGAACGAAGATGCCAAAGATTTTTCGAAATACTTCGAGCGCAAAGTAAAACCACAAATTACCGAATTGATAACGCAGTACAAACCGACAATTGTGTGGTTCGATACACCCGAGTTGATAAGCAAAGCGCAAAGTAAAGAGTTAAAAGAATTGATTGTAAAACTTGACCCGCAATGCATTGTAAATGAGCGTGTGGGCAATGGTTTTGGCGACTATAAAGTGTTGGAGCAAAAAGGTGGTGATAAAATTATTCCCGGTACGTGGGAAACCTGCATTACCATGTCGCGTAACTGGGGTTACGTAAAAGCAGATACGGTTTACAAATCGACCGAGAAACTCATTGGTTTACTGATAGATGCAGTGAGCAAAGGCGGTAACTTGCTACTTAATGTTGGCCCCACACCCGAAGGCATTATCAAAACCGAAAACCTGAGTCGCCTGACTGAAATTGGCAATTGGCTAAAAACTAACAGCGAAGCAGTTTATAGCACTAAACCGTGGAAAGTTTTTGGCGAAAATGCCGACTCGGCAGCTTACCAAACTCAACAAGGATTTAAAGCCGACGAAAAAGATGCTGTGTTCGATGGCACACCCAAAGATGTGGTGCAGGACATTCGGTTTACTAGCAAAGGGTCTGATTTATATGTAATTGCCCGCAGTTGGCGACAAAAAGAAGTATTGGTTAAATCGCTAAAAACAAACGAGTTTAAAATGAAATCTGTACGGCTTTTAGGCTACAAAGGCAAAATTAAGTTGAAGCAAACAGCACTAGGCACTTTCATAACCATTCCTCAAAAAGCTGTAAAATCCATTCCTATTTATGTTTTCAAGATAAAATTCGATTCGAAAAAATAAAAGAAACATCTTTCATTTAATAGCGACATAATTGATTTAATACACACTTTGGTATTATTTCAATAATGTCGCTTTTTTTTGTTCCTACTATATTTGTATCTATTAAAAAATCACTGCATATTAGGAAATAAATTGAAAATTACTTAGGGGTTTTAAATAGGTTATGTGTCTATATTTCGTATTTCACTTTAAATAATTATACTCGAAATGAAAAAAACACTTCTATTTGTGGGATTTTTCTCACTTATTTTAGCTTTTAGTAGCTGCCATCCAGAGCTTACCATGGATCAAATCCTCTCGCAACGACCCCCATATAACGCGAGAAATGTATTAGAATTCCGAATTCCAAGTGCTGCAAATTATCATTACGATGTGGTGATGGACTTTGTAGCTGTGCCAAGTACAAAACCCAGTGATTATGGTACAAAATCGTGCATTGACGAAGCCAATAAGACAATCTATATCGACTTACCAAAGCACATTGTGGATAGCGCTTTGATTTTCAAGGTTATTTTGGGCATTGGTGCTCGTTGCGAACCGGCAAGTTTTTCGGCCATGAAGCTGGATTCCATCAATTACCTCACTGTAATTGCTGAAAGTGGAAAAACATCGAAGTATAAAATTGTACGTTTAAAAAATTACAAATACACCGACAGTCAGATTTTTACAGCTACAATTAGCAATGTAATTAATAATATCAAAAATGCACCTGTAAGTACTTCATTTATGATTGGATCAAGTAATGGTAAATGGGGCTCACCTTATGATGCAGTTATCTATATTCCGAGTACAGCAGATACTACAAAACTCAAAATATCGTTGAGTTTAAATGATTTAACATCTTACAAAGCCGGTATTTACGGGCCATGTAATCCCGATGGACCTTTAGGTAGTTCGCTCGATGATAAAAACTTAAGCATTGGTCTCGACGACAATGATGGACCGCTTTACGATTCAACACGCGTATATTCAAGCTATCAGGTTCCGGTAACTTACGATCCAATTTCGGGTACAGGACTCACTTTTAAGCCTGGCATTTTATTTAGATCCATATCTTATAGTGGTACTACATTAAAATATTATAGGTTGAGAATTGTTAAATCGAAAGATTTTGATTCCACACTGACATATTATGATCCAGCCATCAAAATTCCTATTATCAAAAAGAAAAGTAAAAAGTAATTATAACCTTATAATAATACAATGATACTACAGATGAATAAGATTAAAAACAAAAATTGTAGGCTGCAAATACTAATTGCCTCAATTTTCATTGGTTTCTTTGTGCAGGCACAAGCACAAACCATTAAGATTACCGGAAATGTAACGGATGGGAAAGAAGCAATTATTGGCGCCACAGTAACCGTAAAAGAATTTAAAAATCTAGGGACTGTTACCAATATTGATGGCAATTTTACTTTGCAACTCCCTGAAGGGGCTAAAAACATAGAGATTACATACATTGGGTATGATAAACAAAGTGTTGCTATTGGAAAAAATACACATATAAAAGTTGTTTTAACTTCTACCAATCAGAACTTGAATGAATTGGTGGTAATTGGTTACGGTACTATGAAAAAGCGTGACTTGACAGGTGCAATAACATCCATTAGCAGCGACGATATAAACGGCAGTAAAACTTCTACAGTGTTAGAAGCAATGCAAGGTAAAGTGGCAGGATTACTTATTCAGGGTTCGTCGGAACCGGGTGCAGGTTCATCAGTAATGATTCGTGGCGCATCGTCGCTCTCTACCGAGGATGGTGCTAATAGTCCACTTTATATTGTTGATGGCATGGAAGTTAATTCTATCGACAATATTAATCCAAACGATATTGAGTCGATAGAAGTATTGAAAGATGCCGCTTCGGCTTCTATATACGGATCCAAATCGGCCAATGGTGTTATGTTGATTACCACCGTTCAGGGAAGAGAAGGAGCGCCGAAAATCTCACTTAACTATTCGTTTCGTAATTCCAATATTGGTCATAAGATACCTGCAATGAATCGTCAGCAAGGAATTGACTATGCCAATATGCGTAATTATGCTGTTGGTGCATTGCCTTCTACTGCCATTGAAAATGTGGATACTTACAATCCAATTTTTATGCAGGATAATTATATTCAGGATTTAATTTTTAGAAATGCACCAACCCATAAAATGGATTTTAGTATTGCAGGCGCTACCAAAACATTGAAATACTATGTGGGCACTGGTTTTATGGATGATCAGGGAATTCAAATCAATACCTTCAACAAGCAACTTACAGTACGTTCGAACGTAGACTATAATGTTTCAAAATTTCTGACTATCGGTAGCCGTATTTCGTTGGCAAAAACTGACCGCAGAACCTCTTCAGGAAATTCAAGGGGGCAGTTACTTTCACGTCCGGCAAATTATCCTATTTACGAATTGGATGGTACTTTTTCACCTGTAATTAACGGGCGGTCGAACCCAATGGCCGAAACCATGCTTGGGGCTGCCGATACTGATATCTACGACGTAAATATGAATCAATTTTTAGAATTTTCTTTTCTGAAAGATTTTAAATTCAGACCCAGTATTTCGGCCAATTTAAGTAATAGTTTGTATAGTGATTTTAATCCGGCCATTTTGGATGCATCGTTTCTGCGTAATTCGTCCAATCAAACAACCACAAGCCTTTCGTGGACCAACGATAATGTTTTATCCTACGCTAAAACCGTTGGAAAACACTCCTTTAGTGCCATGGGAGGATTGAGTTTTCAAAAGTCGAATATAAAAACAACAACATTGAATGTAACGGGTAATGTATCCGACAATTTACCAATTTCGTATTCATACTTTCAGGCAAAATCATCAACTCGTTCTTTAGAAACAGGCTATGCATTGGCATCGTTGTTTGGACGTGTATCATACAGTTATGCCGGACGCTATTTATTCAATGCCAATATTCGTCGCGATGGTTCTTCGCGCTTTGGATTAAACAAACGTTACGGTACATTCCCATCGGCTTCGGTAGGATGGCGTTTTTCGGATGAGAAATTTATGACCTTTGCCAAAACCGTTGTCGACGATGCCAAATTGCGTATAAGTTATGGTAAAACAGGGAATCAGGGCGCTTCCAATTTTCCTTGGCAAGGTCTGTACGGATTAAATGTATATGCTATTAATCCGGGCTTTTATCCCAGTCAGTTAGAGAATAAAGACTTGAGTTGGGAAACAACTCAACAATTGAACTTTGGACTTGATTTGAACTTATTTAATTCGCGCATCAATATTGTAGCAGATTACTACAAAAAACAAACCTCGGATGTGCTTTTCCGTATCAATATTCCCGAAACAACAGGTTTTAGTTCAGTATTTAGGAATATTGGAAATGTTGATAACGAAGGTTATGAGTTGGCCATTAATACCGTAAATATCAAGACAAAAAAACTACAATGGAAAACAGGGATTACGCTTTCGTTTAACGAAAATATGATTTCGTCGGTTCCTCCCGGAGGTCGTTTGTACTCCAACGATATGTATATTATCGATAAAGGATATGCACTGGGAACCATGTTTGGCTACAAAGCATTGAGTATATTTTCGTATAACGAATCGAACAATTACGATATGAATTGGAATCAGCTAACGCCGGTATTCGACGATCGTGGTGTATTTGTTGAATATCAATTAAATGGACAAAGCTATACTGGAGAGCGTCAACAAAAAAAATATGGTGCTACTACAGGAAAGGCTTTTGCAGGGGGTGATGTAAACTGGGATGATATAAACAAAGATGGTGTGATTGACGACAATGACCGACAAATAATAGGTAATGGCGCACCAATAGTTACCGGAGGTTTCAATAACAGCATCACATATAATGGTTTTTCGTTATCTGCTTTTTTTAGTTTCTCGTTTGGAAACGATATTTATAAACGTTCGGTAGCAAGCAATAATGCATGGGTGCTTTCTTCTATCACACGTGGCGATCCTCGCATTGTGGCACAATCGTGGGTGGCTCCAGGCGATGATGCTAAATATCCAATATTAAATGACACCAAAGTAGAAAACACGCGCCAAACAAGTAGTTTGTGGATTGAAGATGGTTCGTATATCCGTCTGAAAAACTTAAAGTTAGGATACGACTTACCTCAAAAATGGCTTAAACCATTGCACGTTAAGTCATTGAATTTATATTGTATGCTTCAGGATTATTTTACGTGGACAAACTATTCGATGTTCGACCCCGAGATGGCTGCAAGTGGCTACAATTACGGAATGGATGTAAATATTTATCCACGTTCAAAGAGTATTCTTTTTGGATTAAATCTTAACTTTTAACCCATTGGTTTGTAACTAAATAAATAGAGAAAATCATGAAAAAAATTAGTATAGTAATCATTGCAAGTGTAATCTTATTTAGCTCTTGCATGGACGAATTCTTAAATGTGAAACCGGTAAGCGATTTGACTACCGATAAATTTTGGAAAACCGAGACTGATGTTCGTACCGCTTTAAACTCGGCTTATGGGTTTATACAAAGTACGTATAATTCTGGCTATTCGCAGTGGTTCGAAGGACGCTCCGACAATTGGGCACCTTTGAATACAAGTTCGGCTTCAAATAGTCCATTGTCTGCTACATTCAATCAATTGACCAATCAAATGTCACCTTCAAACTGGGCGGGTTGGTACGATATTGTAAGTGTAGCCAATTACAGTTTGTATTACATTCCGCAAACTCCCATAGCCGATAAAGTGAAGCAAAACCATTATTTGGCCGAAGCCTATTTTTTACGTGCGTTTGCCTATTACAATATTGCTCGTATTTGGGGTGATGCTCCATTGGTAATTAAACCTACACTAAAGGTAACTGAAATTGAATATCCATTTAAAAGTTCACAAGCTTTAATATTGGAACAAGTTGGCAAAGACATTGATTCAGCTTTAGTAAAAGCCGATAAGGACGGAACATTGGGTGGGTCGCGTACGGTTAACAAAGCCTTTTTCTCAGTAGGTGCTTTGTATGCTTTGGCTACCGACTACAGCATGTGGATGCATGAATATCAAAAAGCCTTGGATTATAGTGTGGCTCTGAATTTTTTTATGAATAATACAGCTATTTCATTGAATGCCACTGCCGATTATTCTAAGCTATTTACACCAACCGATGCCATTGGTCAAAACGAAAATATCTGGGTGTTGCAATGGGATTATATCAATCAGAACAACACGATCAATAATGCGGTTTGGACATTTATGGCACCTACAGGCCCTTCGTATACATACAGTAGTTGGTTTTACAGTGGCTCGGGAGGTTATAATCCTGCTCTATTGCCATCATTTAATGGTCAGCGCATTAAAGGTTGGATTTTCGATGCCTATTACAAAGGCGATAGACGCAAAGCAACTACTTTGGATTCGGTTGCTGGTGGCACTAGTGCATCTTCGCCTTATGTAATTGCTGTAAGTACGTCTAAAGTTTTACTCAAAGCCACAGCAGGTATAAAACCAACTACGGTAATGCAGTCGTATAATTTTCCAATAGTTATGTATCGCTATGCTGATATTTTATTAATGCGTGCCGAGGCCTACAATAAACTTGGCAATATAACCGCATCAGTTGCTGAATTGAAAAAAGTACGCGATAGAGCCGGACTGACAAATATTGCCGCAAAAATTACAGATGCTACCGGATTTAGCACTATTGACGGCCCTGTAAACCAAACCCGACCAGCCACAGGTTATGTAGCCGATGGGGAAAATGGAAGTAGCAATCAATTAGAAATGGATATTTTGAAAGAACGTAGTATTGAGTTGCTAGGCGAAGGTAAACGCTGGTTCGACTTGATGCGTACCGGTAAAGCAATGGCTGTAATGAATGATTATTATGATTATGCACTCACCATTTCGACAACCGTAAAATTGACAAAATATACAGATGAAAAACAACTGTATTGGCCAATTTTTTACCGTAACCTGAATACGAATCCGAATTTGAGTGGAACTGTGATTGATAAGAATCTTTAAACGACAAACGTAATTATAATTTATAATATGAAAAACATAAGAATTTATATGTACGCGATTTTAATTTCATGCATAGCCATGATGTCGTCGTGCGAATTAATGGGTTTGCCTTTGCAAACGGATTATCAATACGAATATGCAAAATTAGACCCTAATATTGGGATTACTGCTTACGAATTTATAAAAAAAAGAAGTTCTGTGGATATGACTTTGTTTGCTTATGCGGTGGATAAGGCAGATTTTAAAGCTGAATTCGAAAAGCCTGGACGTACTTTTCTGCTTTTAAATAACACGGGCTGTAATCGTTATTTTAGTAATAAAAAAATTACGTTTCAGGGAATGTCCAAGTATGATTTGCAACAATGGTTAGGACAGTTTATTGTCGAAGGGGTTTATCTGTCAACCGATTTAACGCTTTCGCCTCAAATAGTTACCACCATGCCTACTACTTACCTAAATCAGTCGGCTCCATTGCCACCAAAAGTGCGTTTTTTGAACCTCGACCCTGTTTTCAATCAAAATATGAATCAATATAGGGTATTGATTGATTATGCAGGTACTATCACAGAGCGTGATATTTTGAAATGTGCTTCACTCGAAACGAATATCATACCTTCGAATGGTGGTGTAATTCATATTTTTGATAAATATCCGGAGTATTATCCAAAAGATAAAAATCATCCCGAAGTTCCTTGATGAAATTTGATGATAATTTTAGCATATAGAATTGATTTTTATCTGAATAGAATTTTCAAATTTTCAAAATATAATAGTATTAGTTTTAGATGAAAGTAAATAGTGTATATAGTTCTTTTTTTTCGCTGATAGTTTTAGTACTATTTGTATTGCCGGTGAATGCTCTTACCGATAGGCAATTAAAATCTATACGTATTGGCTATGAACTCCGCCGGCAAGAGGCATTCGATGCTTTGAAAGGCAAGCCTTTAGTTGTGTCGGAACTCCAGTCGCCATTGGAGCCGGGTCGTACACTTTTTGCTCGTAATTTCAGCTACTCATTGGTCGATTTTGCTTTTAAAAGCCTTTGGTTGAATGAGCAAGTTGCCGAAGCAAATGCCGCATTACAGCAAAATGCCGATTATTATATCGACAATTATCCGGCCATGCAGGACCGTGATAATTTTTATTGGGCAGCCGACGAATGGTTGCGCTTGTTGGAATATTTTGGAACAAAAGGCTCAAAAAAGGCAGGTTTAATAACCAAAGAAACTGAAGAAAAGCTTTTTAAAATGATGTGGCAATACAACAAAGTATTTTCACAAATGTCGAAAGCCGAGTACAAAATTAGTGGAACTTGGTTTGTCGATGAGTCCGAGAATCATCACATTCAGCGTTTTTCTACTTATTGGCATTTTGCTAAATATTTAAAGGATATTCCGGCATACAAAACGTTGAAATACGATGATGGTTTCACATCCTTGGAACATTACAATGCATGGACGATTTACAGCAAACATTGGATTGTGGAGCGCGCACGTAAAGGACTTTTTGTAGAAATGGCTAACGAAGCTTACGGACTTGAAACATTAAAAGGTGCTTATAATTTCTACGATTTTGGCGATAAAGAATTACGCAGTTTAACAGGTAAATTACTTGATTTATATTGGAGCACATGGGCCGAAGAACAATTAGCTGGTGTACGTGGCGGTAGTAAAAACAGGGTTTATCCGGGCATAAATAGTAAGTCGGGTAGGGGAGAGTTTTGGCAAATGGCTTGGTATTATTTGGGCATTGCTCAGCCAACCACTTTGGCTCGAAATCTCATGACCTTAGTTGCAAGCAATTACCGTATGCCATTGATTGCTATGGATATAGCGCTGGACCCACAGGGACGTGGCGAATACGAAATTAAGCAACGCCTATTGGGCTTGGCCATTGATAGTTTTCATATGAATCCCGATTATCGACTCAGGCAAGATAAAGGCGGATTGCTGCGCTATAGTTATTGTACGCCCGATTTTATTTTAGGTGCAGCACATTTCGAAGCTCGCAAATGGCAGGATTGGACACTTATAAGTAGTCAGAATCGTTGGCATGGAGTTGTTTTTGCCGGAAATGCAGATGCGCGCATTTACCCGCAATGTAGTCTGAATAATACTTACAGGTCGTACAACCAACATTGGAGTGTGCAAAATAAGGGTTGTATGATTACCCAAAAACTGCCCGAAGGATATGCTTGGGAAGGTAATCCGATGCGCGTTTTCTTTAGCAAGGCCGGATTGACAGATATGATTGAGCGCAACGGTTGGGTATTTGTGGCCTCGAAAGGTGCTTTTGCTGCCGTAAAATGTGTTTCGAAAAGCTTTACTTGGGATGTTGATACCGATGGACAATGGTTGATGTGCGAAGATGAATTAACGCCCATTATTATGCAAGTAGCACGTAAAAAAGATTTTGCAGATTACAAACAATTTCAGGAAAAAGTTTTATCGCTACCCATTCATTACGACGGTAAACTGCTGAAATATAAATCTATCTATAACGACGATTTTGTTTTTCATTCCGATTATTCAAAATTAGCTTCGGTGAATGGAAAAACAATTGATATTCACCCATCAATGGTTTTTGATAGTCCGTTTGTAAAATCGGTTTGGAACAGTGGTGTAATTGAAATAGCCAAAGGAAAACGAATGCTTAAACTTGATTTTAAATTGAAATAAATCAATGAAAAAAATCACACTATATATCTTTTTAGTTGCAATTTATGCAAGCGCTTTTTCGCAATCAAAAACCATGATTGTGTACAAAAATGGTGTGAAGCTTTACGAAACATTGGTTTCAAATACGGATAGCATAGCTTTTAATGCTACCGATACAATTATGGATGTGGAAGGAAATGTATATCGAACCATAAAAATTGGCAACAAGCTATGGATGATTGATAACCTCCGAACTACCAAGCTGAATGATGGCACTTCAATTGCAAATGTAACAACCGACAATATAAACTTTGCTAATGGTGTGAGTGGCGTGTTGCGTACAACTCCGGCTTTTAGTTGGCATAATAACTTGGATTACAATAAAAATACTTTTGGAGGGCTTTACAATTGGTTTGCATTGGAAACACGGAAGTTGGCTCCTGTAGGTTGGCGTGTGGCAACCAAAGAAGATTGGGCTGAATTGGAAAACTACTTGGCTACCAATGGCTATAACTACGATGGTACAATTTCGCCTGCCGGTGCGGTTAGTAAAATCTTGAAATCATTAGCAAGTGACAATTATTGGATTTCGAGTTCGACAGTTGGCTCTGTTGGAATCGATATCAAAACAAACAACAAATCGGGCATTGCATTAACGCCAAGTGGCTTCCGTAATGGACTATCGTGGGGCGAAACGGGTAGTACATCTGGTTATTGGACTTCATCGTGGTTTGATGCTGCTACTGCTAATAGTCGCTACTTTGCTGTTACGGATTCAGGAATTGTTCAGACTCGTACTGACAATAAACAAACGGCTTATGCTGTGCGATGCGTTAAGGATGTAGTGGTAGTACCAGTTGCCGGGGCTATTCCCGATTCGCACTTGAATAGCCTAAATGCTTCATTTGCAACGCGTCGCGATGCTGCTTTTGAGGCGCTGCGCTACAATGCGCTCGTTGTTGCACCACTCGATTATACATACCAAACAGCTACCGGTTGCCCGCTGAGCAGGGCTTTTAGTTATTCCCTTTCCGACTATGCTTTTAAATCGTTGTGGTTAAATGCCAATGTAGTTAAAGCCAATGACGCTTTGGTACAGAATGCCGATTTTTACCTTACCAATCCTACTTACCTCAAAGACCGCGATAGTTTTTATTGGTCGTCGGATGAATGGACACGGTTGTTAGAATTCTTTGGTAGTAATGGAACTAAATCAAAAGGGCTTATTACACCCGCAACCGAAGCAAAATTGTATGAGTTGATGTTTTTATATATTAAAACATGGGCTCCTGCTACTTCAACAGCACTAAATCCTGTGCCTTATGCCGAGTATGCGGTTAGCAATACATGGAATGTAGATGGTTCTGAGAATCATCATGTTATGCAGTTTTGTACGTTTTGGCATTTTGCTAAATTATTGAAAGACCATCCAACCTATGCTTCTCAAACATTTCCGGATGGAACCACCTCTGCACAAATATACAATGCTACTACCGAATATATCAAGCGTTACATAGTGGAGCGTGCCAAAAAGGGTTTATTTGTTGAAATGGCAAACGACTCTTATCAAGTGGAAACACTTAAGGGTTTTTATAATTGTTATGATTTTTCGGCCGATACCGCATTAAAAGACCTTTCGGGCAAATTGCTTGATTTATATTGGGCTAGTTGGGCGCAAGAGCAAATCAATGGCGTACGTGGTGGTGGTAAAGCGCGTGTTTATCGTGGCACTGAGAGTTTTACAGGTGCAACAGCATTTTACAAAATGGCCTATT
This sequence comes from Paludibacter jiangxiensis, assembly GCA_945870155.1. Lineage (GTDB taxonomy): Bacteria > Bacteroidota > Bacteroidia > Bacteroidales > Paludibacteraceae > Paludibacter > Paludibacter jiangxiensis_A. The sequence continues at coordinate 12,018 of CAMBSB010000109.1, forward strand.
ATTACATGGCTATGAATTCGGCTTCTACCTTGTCGGGTACGCAATTTACGTTTGTAAGCAGCAATTACCGTATGCCACACGTGGTTATGGATATGGCATTGATGAAATCGGAACGTGGAAATTACGAAATTAAAGAACGACCGCTTGGCTTGGCCAATGGCAGTTATTATGGCGCACCCAATTACAGACTGAAACAAGATTATGGTGGCATTGTAAGATATAGTTATTGTACGCCCGATTTTATTATGGGGTCTATTCATTCCGAAGCCCGTAAATATGAGGATTGGACTATGATTAGCAGTCAGAATAGATGGGTGGGTGTTATTTTCGACGGCGACGCCGAAGCACGCATTTTTCCGCAAGCACAAAGCGATTACCGCGCCTATAATCAATACTGGGGAGTTCAGAGCAAAGGTTGTATGGTAGTGCAAACATTGCCGTTGGGCGTTTATTCCAAAATGACCGACAGTATGCGTGTTTGCTTTGGTGCAAAAGGCTTGTCAGCGCGAGTAGAGCGTGGTGGTTGGATATTTACTTCGAGCAACAATGCTTATGCTGCTATAAAAGTGGTGTCGGGAACTTATAAAAATGCAACTTTTTGGTCAAGATCTGCGGTCGTTTGTAATGAGCAATATTCACCCGTAATTATTGAGGTGGCACAGAAAAAGAATTTTACCAGCTATACCGATTTTCAGGATAAAATTATTGCCTTACCATTGGCTTACGATGGCAAAGTGCTGACACACAAAACTATTTATGGCGATGAGTTAACGTATTATGCTGATAGAACCAACTTGCCTAAAGTAAATAACCAACCCATTGATTTACGACCAACTAATGCTTTTGATAGTCCGTTTATAAAATCGGTTTTCAATAGTGGTGTGGTAGAGATTAGCAAGAATAAACGGAAATTGGTGTTGGATTTTACTTTACAATAATCTTATTAAAAATGAAAAAAAACACCATCATATTCCTTTTCATTGCTTTAGGCACATTAATTTTGGCACAATCCAAAACCATGATTGTGTACAAAAATGGTGTGAAACAGTATGAAGGATTGGTGTCAATGTCTGACAGTATTGCTTTTAATGCAACTGATACTGTGATGGATGTGGAAGAAAACGTATATCGAACCATCAAAATTGGCAACAGGCTATGGATGATTGATAACCTACGTACTACCAAGCTGAATGATGGTACACCAATTACCAATATCACAACCGACGATATAAAATATGCCAATGGTGTGAGCGGTGTGTTGCGTACAACTCCAGCATTTAGTTGGCATACTAATTTGAATTATAATAAAAACACTTACGGTGGACTTTATAATTGGTTTGCATTGGAAACAAAGAAGTTAGCTCCTGTGGGTTGGCGTGTAGCAACCAAAGAAGATTGGGCGGAATTAGAAAGTTACTTGGCAGCTAATGGTTTTAATTATGATGGTACAAAATCCACCGATGGCTCTGTTTCTAAAATTTTAAAATCACTAACAAGTGATATTTTTTGGAGCTCAAGTGCTGTAAAAGGTTCGGTAGGGAATAATATTAAAGCTAATAATAAATCAGGCTTATCGTTAATGCCAAGTGGTTTTCGTGATGGCAATTCGTGGGGCGTGGCAGGAAATGTGGCGGGCTATTGGACTGCATCCATGTACGATTCAACAAGCTCAAATAGTCGGAATTTTAGTGTAGCCGATACCGGAATTATTCAAACACGTACTGATGTAAAACAAATGGCTTTTGCCGTGCGATGTGTTAAAGATATTGTACCAACGCCAGTTGCAGGCATTATTCCCGATTCGCATTTTACTAGTCTTAATAGCAGCTTTATTACCCGAAGGGATGCTGCATTTGAAGCACTTCGCTACAATGCCTTAAAAGTTGATTCTATTTTGCCACCTATACTTCCCGGCTTACCCAATTACGCTATTGACTTCAGTTATTCGCTTTTAAACTATGCATTCAAGTGCTTTTGGCTTAATATAAATATTGATAAAGCAAACAATGCCATTGCACAAAATACCAATTATTTTTTGAACACCTATAATGCAGGTGATCTTTGTTGGACTGCCGACACCTGGCTCAAACTTCTTGAGTATTATGGTAGTAAAGGCACAAAAAATCCGGGGCTGATAGCCGATACGGTTGAAACTAAGCTATATCAATTAATGTCATTTTACTTAAAAAAACATTCAAAAGTTTCAAAGTTAGAATATGTAGTAAGTAATACCTGGGATATTTGGGGAACAGAGAATATTGAAGCTTTAGTAAACACTACTTACTGGCATTTTGCCAAATTGCTAAAAGACAATCTGTTATACTCGACCATTCTTTGCGATGATGGTTTTACGGTTCAACAACATTACGATGCCTACTCTATTTATTTAAAAAAATGGATGCAGCAAAGGGCGGCAAAAAGTTTTTTGGTTGAAACGGCAAACGATAACTATCATGCTGAAACGCTGAAAGGTTTTTACAATCTATTTGATTTTTCGAACGATCCAGAATTAAAAGACCAAACCCGTAAATTCCTCGATTTATATTGGGCTTTATGGGCACAAGAACAAATTGATGGTTCGAGAGGTGGAGCAAAGGCGAGAGTTTACAGAGGAAACGAAAGCAATGGCTATGATGGGGATGGAGCTAGAACATTTTGCTATAAAATGGCATATTATTATTTAGCTACAACCGAAACATGGGCTCTTGGAGGGCCAACATTTACAGCTGTAACCAGCGATTACCGAATGCCCTTTGTGGCAATGGATTTGGCATTGGCTAAGACCGAAATGGGTAATTTTGAAATTAAAGATCGACCGCTGGGATTAACTGTTACGGGCTATTATAATGCACCAACCGGTTTTTATAAACCCAGACAGGATTATGGCGGAATAGTGCGTTATACCTATTGTACGCCCGATTTTATTATGGGGTCGATGCACCTTGAAGCCCGTCCTGAAAAAGACTGGGCAATGATCAGTAGTCAGAATCGCTGGCAGGGTGTAATCTTCAAAGGAAATCCTTTTTGTCGAATTTATCCTCAAGCCCAGAAAGAATACCGTTCCTATAACCAACATTGGAGTGTACAAAGCAAAGGCTGTATGATAGTTCAGGCACTTACCATTGGTACATATTCGAAATACACCGATACCATGCGCGTATATTTTAGTCCACAAGGACTTACCGGCCGAATAGAGCGGAGCGGTTGGATTTTCGTTCAAAGTAATGGTGCTTATGCTGCTGTAAAATGTGCTGCCGGAGCTTATTACTGGGATACTCCGGGTGGACGCTGGTTGGTTTGCAAAGATAGGTATTCACCCGTTATTATTGAAGTGGGTCAGAAAAAAGATTTTAGTAGCTTCACAAATTTTCAAGATAAAATTCTGGCACTGCCACTCACTTATGATGGAAAAGTATTAAAACACACAAGCTTGTATGGCGACGAGTTGGTGTTTTATGCTGATAAAACCAGTTTACCAAAAATTAATAATCAACTGATTGATCTCAGACCAACACGCGCCTTTGATAGTCCGTTTATAAAATCGGATTATAATAGCGGGGTGGTAGAAATTTCCAAAAACAAGCGAAAATTGGTGTTGGATTTTAATTTAAAATAATTTTTTTCAAATATTTTTTACCTACCTAAGGGTTTTCCTCGAAGTAGGTGTCAATTAGTATATCGGTTTTTAATTATCTCAGTTTTCTTAACCTTGAATTAAGTGTGTTTCGCACACCAATTCGAAAAAACAACATTTTTATGAACAAAAACAAATTACTCTCGCTGACGTCGCGCTATTTGTTTGCCATTTTATTGGCTGCAAGTATTTCGCTGACTGTTCAAGCACAACAAGGGTTGATTGTAAAATCGAACTCTGGTACCACATCATCATTGTCGTACAGCAATGTAGCCAAGTTGACTTTTGTGAATGAAGTTATGACAGCAATAAGCCCCTCTGGAGCTTTAGGAAATTCCTTTGTGCTTGCAACTACACAGGGTTTTACTTTTGGCAATGTAACTCCAAGTGGTTTGAAAGATCCTAAGTTGGGTAAAACCGACATGAAATTGTATCCAACGCAGGTTATTGCTAATCTGTATCTGCAAGGTGCTACCGAAGGAGCACAGGCATCAGTTTACTGTATTACAGGCTCAAAAGTTATGCAATTTAATGTGCAATCAAATATCGAAACTATCGATGTAACAAGCTTGAAAAAAGGCATTTACATGCTTCGGGTGAACGGTCAAACTTTTAAATTCAACAAACAATAAAAAATCAACTTCTAAAAAAAATATTCAATATGAAAAAATTAATTCTTACTTTCTTGACTGTAATTACTTTGTGCTCAGTAAGCATGGCGCAGTCAAAAACAATGGTTATTTACAAAGGTGGTGTTAAAATGTTCGAACAACACGTTTCTAAAGTTGATAGTGTAGTTTTTAAAGCAACACCCGATACGGTTATGGATGTTGAAGGAAATGTGTATCGCACTATTACGTATGATTTTGGCGATGGAGTTAAAATGACCTGGATGATTGACAATCTCAGAACTACAAAATTGAATGATGGAACGCCTATTTATAATGTAGTTAACGAAAATGCAAGATTTGAAGATGGAACAGCGGCCGGTAATTACAGAATGACTCCAGCTTATTGCTGGCACATGAATCAAACTTATAACAAAGATATTTATGGAGCCTTATACAACCACCTTGCCATTCAAACTGGTAAATTAGCTCCTAAAGGCTGGCATGTGGCTACCAATATGGAATGGACTGCTCTCGAAAATATGTTGGCAAAGACTGCTGAAAATAACAACGACGGTGTGGCTGTTTTCGATGGTACAGCCTTAAAAATAGCTAAATCGATGGCTAGTCAATTAACTTGGGCATCAACTTCGGCATGGCAAGAAATTGGTAATAACCCGAATGCCAATAATAAATCGGGTTTTTCATTGGTTTCTTGTGGATTTCGTGATGGCTCAGGATGGGGACAAACGGGAAATAATGGTTTTATGTGGACATCAACAGTTACAAAAGCAGGGTCAGCCACTGTAATTGGTGAAGCAAATAGCCGTAATATAACTGCTGCACAAAGAGGATTTTCTGATCCTTCAGTTACACCACTTCCTACAGGCGTAACCTCACAAGGTAAAACAAACGGTATTCAATTATTATTTGGTGTTCGTTGCGTAAAAGATGCAGCTCCTTGATAAGTCCTTTAATGATTAATTGTTAATGATTAATGATTAATTCCCCATGCAAATTTTTGCATGGGGAATTTCAGCAGTTTTATTTTATAGCAGAAAATAGCATTAAATATTGATGAAAAAAATACTTACAACATTGCTTTTTGCTTCGATATTTTTATTAATAGCAAACGCTCAAACCAATTTAATTCTAAATCCCGGTTTTGAAGATGTTGTGTCAACTTTTACAGTGCCAGTGGGAACTCCTGCCGTAAATCATTTGATGAAAGTAGCTAGCAATGCTGATGATGTAACAGGAACTACACAACCAACTGCAACTTCAATTTCTGTAACAGATGGACTGTGGGTGAAACGTCAAACAGTAACTTCATCGAGTCTTCAGGTTTATTTAGCTCCCGGAGGTGCTAATGGAAGCGCTACTTTCTTGTTCCTGAAAGTTGCAGGAAACAACAATACCTTGGGTTTCGATTGGACAAAAATGAGTGCGCAACAGCGCGTACCGCTTTCGAACACTACCGTTTATACTTTTTCGTTTTGGGCAAAAGTGGGCAACGCCGTAAATACAGTATATGCCTATTTGGCAGATAAAACGGGTGATACGGGCAGCGCCACATTTACAAAAGCAATTCCACTTACAGGCGGCACAGCATGGACAAAATA
>CAMBSB010000110.1 GCA_945870155.1 Paludibacter jiangxiensis
ATACCTTCTAGTTATACTATGCCAACTATATTTTCTATTGGAGGGAAATATTGGTTTGCAAACAAGTACAGGGAAAGTGGTTTTTCTCCTTATGCAGGCTTGTTTATTTTACGATTTAGTAGGAGGAACGATTATGAAGACATTAAATATTATAATGCACCGGAATGGTCATCATTTTATTTACCGGAAGTGCCAATAGGAATTAGTTATTTCACTAAATTCGGTTTGCAAACATCTTTACAGATCAGTTTTCCTCTTGTGTTCCCCGAAATAAGAATAGGTTGGCGTTTTAAAACCGGTAAATAGGATTTTAGTACATGACAAAAATTTGATTCTACATATAATATATTGAATTTAAGACATATAATTTGGCCACTATCTTTCGGAATCGGACTGACCTCGTCCGGTGAGCCGAACCAACGGTCATCGTAGCTAAAAACAAGTGAGGTAGGCGGTTAAAAATCCGGACTAGCGCATATATTCAACTTAAAATTTAAACACAAAAAGTTAGGTACACATCAGGTAGAAATCAACAATCACAGCCCTGTTCGGCGTAGTTTAGTTTACGGTTTGTTTGGCGTAGTTTCCAAACGAAGTCGTGTTAAAAGGAGAGCTCACGCTTTCCTTTTTTGCTTTGTTATAGCGGAACCTTATGGCAAACTTATGGCAATGAATTTTATACGCTACGATGTACAGGGGAATAATATTATGATATTTATTCAATATTAGCTAGTAAACAAAATAATTCAATTATTTGTTGATAATTTCGATAATGGTGAATGTAATCAATTGATGAATATACGCATTTTTACGTATTTACAAAGTTTATTCACTATTATATCTTTGCATTTTAAATTTTAAAATTAGGTGTTATGAGAAGGATAGTTTTTAGCTTGTTGGTTTTTATGGCTATTTCGGCAAATGCACAATGGTCGGTAGTTAGTACACAAAATGTAGGTCTGAGTGGAAGATTGCATGCATATAATTCTACTTTGTTTTTATATGGGGCATTTTCAGGATTCCATGTTTATAAGTCTGTTGATGAAGGTGCTTCATGGACTGATATGATAAGTAGTTTTCCTTATGATGTTTATTATATGTATAATTTTAACAACCAGATATTTGCTTTAACTGGTCAAGCAGGTAAAATTATATATGCATCATCCGATGGTGGAGTAACATGGTCGCAAAAATCGAGTTTTCAGACTGTTACCGGCAATGGAGGTTTAGTTTGGATGACATCGGATGGCAATAAACTCTATGCCGTTTCGAACAGAAAATCATTTTACACATCGATCAATGATGGTTTAAATTGGACAGAAACTATTATTTCGAATGCTGCCGGAAATATGTCGTGCTTTGCTGCAGCTGGAAATACTATGGTTTCAGTTATAGTAGGTGTAGGTGCAATGGTGTCGATAGATGGTGGACAAACTTGGGCTATTAACAATCCCACCAATCCTGCATTGACAATTACTTATGTTATAAATTTCAATAACTCAGTATATGGGATTTCATCTGGTAGCGGTGTTTTTAAGTTCAATGCTTCTACAAACACCTGGGAAAGTTTAAGTATTGGTTTGCCTGATGCTCTTTCTTTTCAGATTTCAAAAGCTTTTCTGAAACAGGCTAATGCGCTTTATATAGCTACCATAGGATTTTTGGACTCTAAGGTTTCAATTTTCAAATCGACTGATAATGGCCTTTTATGGACTCCGTACACAACTACCGGATTGCCGATTTTGAACGCTGCTACATCAAGCACTTCGGTTGCTTTTACAACTCAAAATATGTTTTTATACGATTCGAAAAACAACATTGCTACGCTTTACAAAATAGCAAATTCAGCAACCAAACTTCAAAGTGTTAGCAATCAAAACACGAGTCTTTTTGAACTAAATCAGAACTTTCCTAATCCATTTAGCTCAATTACAAACATAAGTTTTAATTTGACTAAAAGTATGCATGTAAAATTAAAAGTGTATGATATAAATGCCAAGGAGATGCTTACTCTTGTTGATGAAATGAAACCCGTAGGAGCATATAACATAGCTTGTAATATGAACGGTTTCACTAAAGGCATATATTTTTACAAATTGGAAGCAGGACAGTTTTTGGAGACTAAAAGTATGATTTTAAAATAAATGATATAGGCGTTTAGCAAGCACTAAAAATTTCCCTGTTCTAACTATTTGCTTTACTAAGCTAAATATAAAATTTCCCCAGTTCACCGCAGCGTAGTTGGTATGTGGAACTTCTTCATAACCAGAGCCCATGCCAAACATCTGGTAATGATTTTTTATACGATACGAAGACTGCGCAGGTATTGCATAATCAACGTAGCATCGCCTCTATCAATGCAAAAAGAAATACCTGCCGTTTTCTTTGCGATTACAAAGCATTTATCTGTTTTTAAAACATTAATTTTAATTATGATTCTCGTATCTACTTAAAACAGCGTTTTTTAGTACTTTTGTCAATTATATAAAAGGGGTCTTTATTCTTGAATCTTGGTTCTTGAATCTTTATTCTTTATTCTTTATTCTTTGCTCTTTGTTCTAAAAAAAAATAATTGATAATGACAAAATTTTCAAAAGCATTTTGGGTTGCAAATTCAGTTGAGTTGCTTGAGCGTCTTGCCTATTACGGTGTTTTCATAGTTATCACTTTATATTTATCCAATGTTTGGGGGTTTTCTGATATAGAAGCAGGTGTGATTTCCGGCGTGTTTTCGGCTACACTTTATCTCTTACCAACTTTTGCAGGAGCCATAGCCGATAAAATTGGTTTTCGCACGGCTATTATCTCCGCTTTTTTATTGCTCACTTTGGGTTACGGGGGTTTGGGCTTGCTGCCTACATTATTACAAGGAGCAGGTTTGGTAACTTATACTATGACAACTGAATTTACCGGACTGAACGAAAGCGCTTTACGCTGGTCAATTATCCCTGTATTAACGCTAATCGTGTTAGGAGGCTCTATTATAAAGGCTGTAATATCGGGAACTGTAGCACGCGAAACAACAACCGAAACCAGGGCACAAGGTTTTTCAGTATTTTATATGATGGTGAATATCGGTGCTTTTCTTGGAAAAACTGTGGTGGATCCTTTGCGTAAAAGCATGGGCGATCAAGGTTTGGTTTATCTCAATTTCTTTGCAGCCACCATGACTTTATTGGCTTTCATCACGGTGTTTTTCTTTTACAAATCGGTTAAAACCGAAGGACAAGGAAAAAGTTTTGCAGACATAGGTCGTGGATTTATAAAAATTTTAAGCAATGTAAGATTGATTGTTTTAATTTTTATTATTAGTGGATTTTGGATGATTCAAAGTCAATTGTACGCCACCATGCCCAAATATGTTATCCGTTTGATAGGTGAGGAAGCATCTCCGGGATGGTATGCCAATGTTAATCCATTGATAGTATTCGTGTTGGTTAATTTTGTTACTTCGCTAATGAAAAAGAAAACTGCATTAACCACCATGACCATTGGGATGATGATAATTCCGCTTTCGGCTTTGGTTATGTCATTTGGCAATCAAATAGGCACCGATACTATTCTGGGACTTCATCCTGTAGCATTTATGATGATTTTGGGTATAGCTATGCAAGCCGTTGCCGAATGTTTTATTTCGCCGCGCTATTTGGAGTTTTTCTCCTTACAATCACCCAAAGGCGAGGAGGGTTTATACCTCGGTTTTAGTCATTTACATTCCTTTCTGTCCTATTTATTTGCATTTGGTTTATCGGGTTTTTTACTGGACAAATACTGTCCCGATCCACGCACTTTTTCATCGCCCGAAGCTTATGCTGTTGCTACTCAACATGCTCATTATATTTGGTATGTATTTGTTGCTATTGGGTTTGTATCGACCATTGCTTTGTTAATTTATGGTTTAATAACCAGCAGGATAGATAAAAAGAAAGCTTTCAATGTTTAAGAAAATAAAAGCATATATGATGCCCATTGCCATGACTTTGGGCATTATTTTACACAATCAGGTTAGTGTATTGGCATTTATTATTCCCTACCTTATCTTTGTCATGCTTTTGCTTACTTATATCCATCTATCGTGGAGCGAGATAAAGTTTACACGCATGCATTTGTGGTTGATTTTAATACAGATATTTGCCAGCATCGCGGTGTTTGTAATTTTAAATCCTATCAATACAATTTTAGCTCAGGGGGTAATGATTTGCGTATTAGCACCTACTGCCACTTCAGCGCCAGTAATAACCGGCATGCTCAAAGGCAATGTAGCCAGCTTAACTGCCTTTAGTTTAATCAGCAATTTAACGGTGGCTATCATGGCACCCTTGTTTTTCTCAGTAATTGGCGTGAATGATATGCCTTTTTTTGAATCATTACTCGAAATTTCGAAGCGTGTATTCTTTTTATTGGTTACTCCATTTTTATTGGCCATAATGCTGAATAAAATGGCACCGCGTACTTCAAATTTTCTAAAATCAAATTCCGGTTTATCGTTTTATTTATGGAGCATAGCCTTAACTGTGGTAACCGGACGTACAGTGCAGTTTGTAATTGACCAAGGAAAATCAAATATTTTGGTTGAAATAGCCATTGCCTTACTGGCTTTTGTGGTTTGCGGGTTACAGTTTTGGATAGGTAGAAGAATTGGTAGTAAGTATAATGATACCGTGGCAGGTGGGCAAGGTTTAGGACAAAAAAACACCGTTCTGTCAATTTGGATGACTCAAATGTATCTCAATCCTTTGGCTTCTGTGGGGCCGGGTTCCTATGTTTTATGGCAAAATTTGGTGAATTCGTATCAGGTTTGGAGAAAGAGAAAGGCAATGTAAAGTAATTACTCTGCCCCCCAACCCCCTAAAGGGGGCGTTTTGGTGCATGTTAAAAAGTTTGTTTATAAAATTAAATGACTATTTTTATATTTATCAGTAATTTAACTCCATTATTAATAACAAAATCGTTGTTATAACATCTTGAAGGGTGCTGATTATTAAAAATATAAATAATACAAGCCCCCCAACCCCCTCCCGACAGGTCGGGATAAATTGCGGGGGAGCTTGTAGATTATTGAAAATTACTCCTCAATAAAAAACCACTTAAATGTCCACTCTTAATTCCCCCTTCAGGGGGTTAGGGGGCTAAACTATCGCTTCATTATTTCCTGTTGATGACGAACTGATTCTTCGTGAATAGCCACCAAAACTGTTTTCATAAATTCTCCATCCATATCCATGCTTACAGCTTGCGAAATTCTGTTTTGAAGGATTTCATCATAGCGTTGCGATTGTAAAATGGGCATATTGTGTTCCTTTTTATACTGACCAATTTCCTGCGAAATACGCATACGACGAGCCAATAATTCCAACAAACTATTATCCAATTCATCAATTTGACGTCGCAAAGCCGAAAGACTTTCTGTAGTCTGATTGGTATCGCGTATCACCAAAGTGTTCAAAATAAAATCCAATACTTCGGGGGTAACTTGTTGCGAAGCATCACTCCAAGCTTTATCCGGATTGCAATGCGATTCTACTATCAATCCATCGAAATTTAAGTCCATTGCCTGTTGACACAAAGGTCCAATAAGCTCACGACGACCTCCAATATGACTTGGATCGCAAATAATTGGTAAATTTGGCAACTGGCGATGCAGTTCAATAGGAATATGCCATTGTGGTAAATTGCGATAAATCTTCTTGTCGAAAGAGCTAAAACCGCGATGTATAGCTCCAATGCGGCGAATTCCGGCATTGTAAATTCTTTGTACTGCTCCTATCCACAAATCAAGATCAGGGTTTACCGGGTTTTTAATTAATACCGGTATGTCAAGTCCTTCCAAAGCATCTGCAATTTCCTGCACGGCAAAAGGATTGGCCGAAGTGCGCGCGCCTATCCATAACATATCCACATTATGAGCCAGACAATCGCGTACATGTTTGGCTGTGGCTACTTCCACAGCCGTGTACATGCCTAATTCCGACTGAACACGTTGCAACCAGGGTAATCCTTCGGCTCCAATACCTTCAAAACCACCGGGTTTAGTGCGTGGTTTCCATATTCCTGCTCTAAAAATTTTTATTCCACGTGCATGTAATTTGCGTGCCGTTTCCATAACTTGTTCCTCGGTTTCGGCACTACAAGGACCGGCTATAATTAACGGTCGCTTGGCATCTACTCCGGGAAGTAAAATTGATTCTAATTCCATATATTTTTGTTATTTTGTTTTATAAATCAGCCCCCTAACCCCCTAAAGGGGGAATTTAGAGGGAATGAAAATTGGTTAATTGGTTAATTAGCAATAAATTTCAAAACACATTTGTAAATCGTTAAATCCTAAAATCGCAAATTAACCCAATTGTAAATCGTAAATATTTTAATCGTAAATCTAAATAATTCTATCCAAAGCTTCTTGCAGCATTTCTTCGGGACAACAAAGTGAAATACGTATATATCGGTTTCCTTTGTCACCAAAAATAAATCCCGGCGTAATGAATACATTTTTGTTATAAAGAATTTTGTCGGCTAACTCTCCCGAATCTTTATACTGATCCGGAATTTTTGCCCAAATAAACATGCCCACTTGATTGATATCGTATTTACAATCAAGCACATCCATAATTTTAAGAGCTAAAACACGCCTGCGTGCATAAATGTGATTCATTTCAGCGTGCCATGCTTCAGTGTTTTGTAATGCCTGAGCAGCGGCCACCATCATGGGTCTAAACATGCCCGAATCTACATTAGATTTTACTTTGAGTATCCATTGAATAAATTCAGCATTGGAAACCAGCATAGCCATACGCCAACCGGCCATATTATGCGACTTACTCATCGAGTTGAGTTCAATGCAAATATCCTTAGCACCGGCCACCGACAAAATGCTAAGCTTGTCGTCATTCAAAATAAAACCATAAGGATTGTCATTACAAATCACGATATTGTGTTTTTTACCAAAAGCAACGAGTTTTTCAAACAAGTCCATACCGGCATTGGCACCTGTAGGCATATTGGGATAATTGACCCACATAAGTTTAACATTGCTGAGGTCTAATTGTTCGAGTGCTTCGAAATTTGGCTCCCAATGATTACTTTCATCCAAATCGTATGAAATAATATTGGCTTCACAAATTCTACTGGCCGAAGTATAGGTTGGATAACCCGGGTTAGGCACTAAAACACTTTCGCCCGGATTTACAAAAGCCAGGGTTATATGCAATATTCCTTCTTTTGAACCAATAAGAGGTTGAATTTCAGTGGCCGGATTTAAACTGACATCATACCATTTTTTGTACCATGCAGCAAAACCGTTTCGCAATTCAGGAATACCCACATAACTTTGATAACCATGCGCTTTGGGGTTTAAAGCCTCTGCATTGAGTGCGGCAATAGTTTCATCTGATGGTGGTAAGTCGGGATTACCAATGCCCAGGTTGATAATATTCTTACCCGCAGCATTTAGCTCTGCCACTTCGCGCAGTTTTGCCGAAAAGTAATATTCTGAAACACTATTCAAACGATTGGCAGGTTTTATATGAAGACCACCATCCCTTAAAGGGGAGTTTGGGTTAGTGTTGTTTTGGTTATTCTCTTGTTTATCAGTCATATATTTTAAAATCAATTAGATTCGTATAATTTATTCCCCTTCAAAATTCAGGGATCTTCTTATCCCTCAATAATGATGGGGGTTTTTCCTTCAGGATATTCACCCAATGTTTTTAATTCGTTAATTAATGGTTTAATGGCAGCTAAGGATTGTTTATATCTTTCTAAATCAGAGAATTTAAAATCAACATAAAACTGGTACTCCCATTCGCGACCAATAATAGGAAGCGATTGAATTTTTGTGAGGTTAATGTCGTAAAACGAGAAAACAGATAATACCTTGGATAAACTTCCTTCGGAATGGGGTAAGGTAAAAACTATCGAAGCCTTGTTGATGATTTCATCTTTCTGAATTTCGTCCACTACCCAAGTATTACCAAAAATCAGAAAGCGGGTAAAATTCCTTTTGTTGGTTTCAATGCCACGGGCTAATATATCTAAACCATAAATTTGAGCTGCTCGCTCACTGCAAATTGCAGCGTTTCCTATCAGGTTTTTGTTGGAGATATCAAAGGCTGCCAAAGCTGTATCTTCATGTTCTACAATTTTTATTGCCGGCAAAGTATTTAAAAAGTCACCACACTGCATCAACGCTATGGGATGCGATTGAACTTCTTTAATATCATGTATGTTTTGTCCGGGCAAAGCTGCAAAGCAATGTGAAATACGCAACTTATATTCGCCAGCAATAGGTAGTTTGAATTCTTTGAGCAATTCGTAGTTTTGCAACAAACTGCCTGCAATGGTGTTTTCTATTGCCATAATCCCTATCACATTCGGATCGTTTTTTATCGCCTTGAAAATATCGCGAAAAGTGATACAAGGTATAATTTCGACTTCATCGTTGGCGAAAAAATTTTCGGCTGCTATGCCATGATAGGCTCCTTGTCCCCCCTGAATTGCTACTCTTCTCATGTGTTTGCTATTATGATGGCAAAATTTCGGCTTTGCCATTTTGGTTTTATTCTTATTCTTTATTAAACTTATTCACGCTATATGTACAAAAAAAATCCCACTCAATTATGAGCAGGATTCTTATGTGTTACTATATTTATAGTTTGCTTTTTTACATAAAGGCTATCCTGCTCTCACTTATTAAAGTAAAAGTAAAAATAGAAGTATGTAAAAAATCGATTGATCATTTTTTTATGTCTTTTTGCTTTGACCGTGCAAAAGTAATACTTTTTCTAATAAATACAATAATTTCGACCAGAAAAATTGCTTTTTATAATCAAAGTACTTCATAAAAAAGTAAATCTTCAGGTTTAAGCCTTTACTTCTTTGTGTTTTTTATTCAGTATTAAGTAAATAATAGGTAAGATTCCCAAGGTATTGAACACGGCTATGCATATAAACCAAACCAGTTCATTATTTCGGGCAGCTCGCCACATAGCTATGGCTTTCCATACCATATCCCATAAAACCAGGATTAAAATTATTGGCATTAAGCTATGTAAATTTTCGGGTGAAATTTGAGTAAAACACATAATCAATAAAATTTAAAGGGTTAATAATATATTGCAGATTATTATCTAAATTTACTTTTATCAATAAAAAAGTTTAAATTTTGTCTAATATAATAATCCAAAAAATGTATTTTAACAGAGCGCCTATTTTTAACGTGCTAATAGCTCCCAAATACTTCCCCCTTTAGGGGGTTAGGGGGCAGAGGTTGGGAGGCTGATTATTTAGATATTTCAACCAGATTCTTCTTCCATTACAATGCAATATTGTAAACCCCCTTAACAAGCAAGCTTGCATTTAGTTTTGGGCTAATAATTTCGGTGTAACCATTTTGCTGGCGCCCAATATTGAGCTGTGTTTTAGTGAAATAATAGCTGTTATTTTTCTTCTTATCCAATACCAGGGCATACTTCTCTGTATCTGAACTGATTACTGCCTCCTGAGGTATTGCCTGAACGGAATCAAGTCCGGTAACTATTTCGGCTTGAATGGGAGCATTAGCAACCAACTGCATCGAATTTATATTCTTGAGATCCGCTTTACAATCGATGGATTTAGTGTCATTATTTACGCTTATACCTACCGAACTCATGATTGCAATCATCTCGGTTTGGTTCGAGGCAAATCGGAAACGTACAGTTTGTCCACGTTTCAAGTGCGCGATATCGCTTGCAAATATACTTAATTGAACCTGAAATTGTGCGGGGTCTGTAACTTCGGCCAAGGCAAATTGCTGATCGACATAGGTTCCAATACTCGCTTTCAGATTTGAAATGTTCCCTTTAATGGGTGATTTAATGATATACGAAGTGCTAAACTCTCCACGCTCAATTTGTTGCCCCGACAAACCTAAGGCATTTATCTTGAGTTGAAGATTTGTGTATTTTGCCAAAGAAGTTTTATATTCGCTTTCGAATAGAATAAATTCTTTTTCGGAAATTACCTTTTCGGCAAAGAGTGAATTTTGTCTTTCGTATTCGCTTTTTGCTCGTTTGTAAACAACTGCTGCTTCGGCATAATCTTTCTGAATATCCAAAACTTCGGCACCCGACACTTCAAACAAAATCTGATTTTTTCCAACTATTTGACCATCGTTGCAGCGTATTGACTTGATTGTGCCTGCCAGCGGTACATTTATCCTTGCCATTCCATTTGGTTTGGACACAATAGTGCCTGTACATGCAACCCTGGTTTCGAATAATTTGGGTTCAATCTTGCCCAATTGCATTCCTTCGCCGGCAAATTGTTTGTCACTTATTTCAATAAAATTGTCGCTCTCTGTTTCCGTTTCTTGTTTTTTTACACAGGAAAACAAAAGTAAAATTGCAAGTGTGCAATAAAAAATTTTTGTTATGTTGTTCATAGTCTTTTATTTTGAGAGGTAATTTAGTTCAAGTGCCACATTGCTGTATTCCATAAGGTTATTCAAATAATCCAATTTAATTTGCAAAGCCGTTTCGGTGCTACCGGCAAATCTAAAAAAATCAATTTCGCCATTTTCAAAGCTTAATTTCGATGTCCTGAGTATTTCCTCGTATAGTTTCGCTCCACTTTCGGCATATTGTTCCACTAATTCTTTTGATTTATCGAGCAATATTAACAATTCAGTTTGCTTCGTTTTTATTTGTTCCAGTTCATAATCGGCTAATTGTGTTGAGGCTTCGGCTGCAAACCTGGATGCTTTAATTTTGGAACGTTGCGCATTGAAAAACAAGGGGACTGCAAGGCCTGCTTCAAAGCCCTGATAGTATTTGGCGTTTTCGAAACGGTTTGTTCCCACAAAATAATTAATTGAAATATCGGGCATTAATTTTTGTTGTTCGCTTTTTACAAGGCTTTTACTCAAGGCTTGCTGACTTTTCAACCACAAAAAATAAGGATTCGCTTCCAAGCTTCTAACTTCATGCTTTAACATTGTAATTCCTGACGAAACGCTAAATGCAGTATCATAGCCCATAAAAGTTTTAAGTTTGTTGTGGGAGTTTTGGACTCCATAGCCAATTTCCTTTAGTTTGTTTTTTATTTGTTGCTCTTTGGCTTTTATATTGAGCAAATCAAGATTGCTTAAGTATCCCTTGCGATTCTTCAAAGTTGCACCTTTTAAAACACTGATATACAAACTATCAAGTTTTTTATATATGCTAAGTTTCTCGTTCAGAATTTGCAAATCGATGTAGTTTTGCTTTACCTGACGAGTGATTTTTTCCGCTTGAATTTTAAATTCCGCTTGGGCAATATCATATTCTAGCATTTTCGATTTTCGTTCTGCTGCATAGCGTGTGGGGAAACTAAATTGCTGACTTATACCCCAAACCGTTAAAGGATAGTTATTTTCAGCAATATTGTTCTGGTCGGTACTGTATGTAATATTGGTTTTGTCCAAATCAAAAGCTGACGAAACAAGCACTTTCTTTTCCTCCACTTTAGCCGTATATGCTTTCAGTTCCTTGTTGTTTTGTAAAGCAATTTCTACAGTTTGGTCTATACTAAGTTCTTTTTGCTGAGCCACTAAGGTGAAAGACGACAGGATAAGTAAAAACAAAACAATCAGGTTTTGATTTTTTCGAATCACACGCCACGGAAAAAGTTTAAATCCACCTACATTATAAAAAATCTCGAACATCAACGGTAAAGCTATCATAGTAAGCATGGTAGATGTAAATAAACCACCAATTACCACTGTTGCCAAAGGGCGTTGCACCTCGGCACCGGCACCGGTTGAAATTGCCATGGGTAAAAAGCCCATAGCAGCAGCTCCGGCAGTAAGCATTACCGGACGAAGCCTGTTTTTTGTACCTTGTATAATTATCTCACGCATACTCAAGTTGTCATGCTGTTTCAATTCTTTTAAATGCTCAATTAACACAATGCCGTTGAGCACAGCTATGCCGAAAAGCGCAATAAAACCTATGCCGGCCGACACGCTGAATGGCATACCCCGCATCCAAAGCAGCATTACTCCACCCACGGTAGCTAAAGGTATGGAAGTAAATATCATAACAGCATCTTTTAATGATTTGAAAGCAAAATGCAGAAAAATAAATATTAGCAACAATGCCACAGGAACAGCAACCATCAATCGACTTGTTGCGTTTTGCAGGTTTTCGAATTGACCTCCGTAAGTTATATAATTGCCCGGTTTCAAACTAATATCCTTGTCAATTGAAGCCTGAATATCTTTTACCACTGACTGCAAGTCGCGATTGCGGACATTGACACTTACCACAACACGCCTGTGGGTGTTTTCTCGCGATATTTTCGCCGGACCTTCGGCATATTCTATTTCAGCCAATTCGGTAAAAGGAATCTGTTGCCCATTATCAAGTGGCACTTTTAGCTGTTTAATATCATCAATGTCCATTCGGTTTTGCTTATTGAAGCGAACCACTAAATCGAACCTTTTTTCTCCTTCGAAAACAACCCCGGCTGTCTCGCCTCCAAATGCGGTTGCCAGATAAGTATTGAGGGTTTTAATATCCATGCCATAATACGCGATTTTGCTTCGGTTGTAGTTGATTTTTATTTGCGGCAAACCGGCTGTTTTTTCTAAAATCACATCGCTCGCACCCGAAACTCCTTCTATCAAAGTTTTAATTTCAACCGCTTTTTTGTTAATATAATCCAAGTCATCGCCAAATATTTTTATGGCAATATCCGACCGAACCCCTGTTATAAGTTCATTAAACCGCATTTCGATGGGTTGTGTGAATTCGTATTCAATACCCGGAATTACCATAAGTGCCTCTTTAAATTTATCGGCCAATTCTTCCTTGGTTTTTGCACTGGTCCAGCTCTGACGTGGTTTTAGCTTTATTATCATGTCAATTTCTTCCATCGACATGGGGTCGGTTGGAACTTCGGCTGCACCTATTCTGCTTACAATTTTGTCAACCTCCGGAAATTTTTCAATTAATATTTGTTCCATTCTGGTGGTTGTTTCTATGGTTTTCGACAAGGAAGTTCCTGTTTTCAAAACCGGTTGAATCACAAAATCACCTTCATCGAGGGTTGGTACAAACTCACCTCCAATGCGTGTAAAAAGAAAACCTGTTAACGATAATGCCACAATGGCCGCACCCAGCACTGTTTTTTTATTTCCACACGACCAACGTATAACCGGCAAATAGGATTTGTGGGCCAAATTCATAATCCAATGTGAAACATTTTTTTTGTTCGACTCCGATGGTTTCAGAAACAGTGCCGACGCAACAGGCAACCACGTTAAACCCATAATCATTGCTCCAATAATGGCAAAACAAAACGATAATGCCATTGGTTTGAACATTTTACCTTCAACCCCCGATAGCGAAAGTATGGGTATAAACACTATCAGAATAATAATTTGACCAAAAATAGCCGATTGCATCATTTTTGAAGCACCTTCAAACGATATATGATCCATTAAAACATGCCTGTCCTGTGGCAAAGCGGCGTTTATTTTATGTTTATTTACCGATATTTTAAGGGCAATAAATTCTACAATTATCACAGCACCATCAATTATAATTCCAAAGTCTAAGGCCCCAAGACTCATTAAATTGGCATCAATCCCAAAAATATACATCAAAGAAATGGTGAAAAGCAAGGACAAAGGAATCATGGAAGTGATAACCAAGGCCGAACGCATGTTTCCTAGTAAAAGTAGTACGGTAAGCATCACGATAATTGCACCAATAATCAGATTTTCGGCTACGGTAAAAGTGGTTTTGGCTACCAACTCGCTGCGGTCAACAATTGGATGAATACTAATGCCTTCGGGTAAATTTTTCTGTATTTCGGCTATTCGGCTTTTCACATTTTTAATAACCACTTTTGAGTTTGCATCCTTCAACATCATTACCTGCCCCAAAATAGTTTCGCCTTTGCCATTCGCTGTTATTGCTCCATACCTATTGGCATGACCATAAGTTACTTGCGCAATATTTTTTATAAGAATTGGTGTGTTCATATTGTTTTTCACCACAATATTTTTTATATCTTCCACCGACTTCACTTGTCCATCGCCACGTATAAAATAGCTTTGGTTCGTTTTCTCTATATAAGCTCCACCTGAAATACTGTTGTTGTTAGCTATCGCATTGTACACTTCTACGAGGCTAATATTCATAGCAGTGAGTGTTGCCGGATCAATTGACACCTCGTATTGCTTGAGGTAACCACCCCAACTGTTGATTTCTACTACCCCGTTTATGCCCGACAAACGACGTTTTATCACCCAATCCTGAATGGTACGCAAATCAGCCGCCGTGTATTTATTTTCAAAACCATTTTCCGTTTCAAGTGTGTATTGATATATTTCACCAAGTCCGGTAGTGATAGGTCCCATTTCGGGAACTCCAAAACCTTCGGGAATTTTTGCACTGGCACTTTTAATTTTTTCGGATATAAGTTGGCGCGGCAAGTAAGTACCGATTTTCCCGTCGAAAACTATGGTTACTAACGAAATCCCAAACTTCGATATGGAGCGAATTTCCTTTACGCCTGGCAAATTTGCCATCTCCATCTCTACAGGGGCGGTAATATATTGTTCAATTTCCTGGGTTGACAAATTACCCGAAGTGGTGATTACCTGCACCTGATTATTGGTTATATCAGGCACTGCGCCAACAGGAATGTTCAATACAGCATACACGCCAAAAGCAGCAATCGTTAGTGTAAATAAAATTACGATTAACTTATTTTTAATACTAAAGTCAATAATTTTTTCAAGCATGGCGAATCTGATTAAATTATAATTGACAAAAATAGCAATTAATTTCAATCTTTATATTCATGGACTTTATTTACATCCACAATTCTGTAAAAAAGCCATTTTATAAAATATTTTGGTTTGAAAAGTATATCTTTTTTATACTTAAATAGTGGTAAATGCTTTTTTATTTGTCATAAGAGTGATGGTTGAAAATTCGTAATCTAAAACTAAATTTAAAAATGGCTTCTAATCATTTATTCTTTGCTGTTTTTAGATGTATTAGAGTCTGAGGTTTTGGATGGAATGGTGATGATTTTCAGCAAATTTTATACCTTTGTCGGTAGAATTGAAATAAAACAAGCATGGAAGAAACGATAAAGGCATTGCGGGAGGGGAATCATTTGGCTTATGAGCAACTTTTCGACAGTTGTTATAAACCGCTTTGCCGATATGCTTTTTCGATACTGAAAGACATGGAAGAGGCGGAAGATATTGTTCAAAAAACCTTTTGCAAGCTTTGGGATCAACGTAAAAATCTAAACATTCTCACTTCGGTAAGTTCGTATTTATATAGGATTGTTCACAATGAATGTTTAAATAAATTACACCAACAGCTTAATTATAAGCAACATAATAAGTTTTATTTTGAATCGAAAGAGGAAACTGTTGATGATGTGACAGCGCAAATAGCAACTAATGAGTTGCAACAAGCCATTGACAATGCAATGTTAAAACTGCCACCACAATGTAAACTGGTTTTCGAAATGAGTAGAATGGAACAGCTTTCGTACAGCGAAATTGCTAAAAAATTGAATATATCAACCAATACCATAGAAAATCATATTTCAAAAGCACTTAAAATTTTGCGCGTTGAATTACGTGAATTTTTATCGGTTTTGATATTATTTCAATTATTAAAATAAACCTGATATGGAAAATAAATACGATATATTACTGGCTAAGTATTTTGGAGGAAATGCAACTCAAGCGGAAATGGATGAGCTGGAAGCTTATGTGGCAGCATCGCCCGAAAATCAAAAGGAATTTGATAAACTCACTGAACTTTATGGCCTGATGGGCTTATCTGACAGGCAAATTCCTGAAATAAATTCTGCAAAGGCGAAAAGTAAATTTAAAGCTTACATTAGCAAGCAAAATACTGAAAAACAAAAAAACACTTTCTTCTTAAGTCGCTTTACTCTCTCTACATCCCTGATATTGAGAGTGGCAAGCGTGGCCATTATAATCCTTGTTTCAACTTTGGTATGGAAAAACATTTTTGGCGACAACGAAATTATAATAAGCTCAAACACGGCTATTCAACATCATATTTTGCCCAACAATACCAAACTAACCTTAGCTGAAAACAGCAAGATCAGCTATCGTGATACAAAAAAATCGAATATTATTGATTTGCAAGGTAAAGCAAATTTTAATGTTGAAAATAAAGGCAAAGCTAGTTTGCTGGTTACTGCCGGCGAAACATTTATCGAAGACATAGGTACAGTTTTTAACGTGAATGCATATCCTGAAAGTGAATTGGTGAGTGTGAGTGTTAGCGAGGGGCAGGTGCATTTTTACACTTCTGATAATCAGGGGTTGATATTAAATGCCGGTGAAGCGGGTATATTTAACAAATCGACAAAATCGTTCACAGTATTGGCAAAAAGAAAAGATTTAAAAGAAAACGGAGGCTCCATACACATTGAGTTTGAAGGAATGAGTTTGAATGATGCTTTAGCTGTAATTGGGAATGCATACGGGGTAGAAATAGAATTGCCGGATAAAAATGTAGGGAATTTACCAATAACCGTAAATTTTGATGGTGAAAATATACAAACCGTGATACAAGTGATTTCGGAAACTTTAAACCTGAAAACCAGAATGAAAGGTGAAGTTTACCAACTATATGGGGCCAAGTGAAAATATGATAAAGTTGAAAAAGTTAATCATTCTGCCTTTTTTATTGGTATTTTCAGTTTATGGAAATACCAATAATCTTTATAAAAATGTGAAGTTACAGGCCGGACAATTAACATTAAAAGCGGCTCTAAAATCATTAAGCGATCAGTCGGGATGTATTTTTTCGTATAATCCGGTATCTGTTCAAGTCAGCCAGGTCATTACAATACCTTCCAATTACGCCAATACTTTGAATTTGACATTAAAAAAGATTCTACCGTGTGATATTAGTTTTACATCGAATGGTAAATATATAGTTTTACAAAAACAAGATATTGACAAAAAACAAAACAAGCTCGAAGCCAAACAGGCAGGCTTTCAAAAGCAAAAAAACACACCCAAAGTAGATAGTAAAATTGACAGTGATCCCAAAAAAGTTAGGTTAGTACTGCCACCTATGACTGCCATTGATGATTATCTGTCAGCAAAGCAGCCCATTGAAAGCAAGGACTCTAATGTATTGATTTATCCTGATTTAAATGTCGATAAACTCGCCTTAAAAACGGATTCATTATCGGTGGACAAAGCAAATCAGAAATCATATTCGTTAACAAATTATGTTGATCTAAAATTAGAAGCCGCTGAGATTCGCAAGCTGAAAACAATTAGCTTTGTAAAAAGAAAAGCAATTTT
>CAMBSB010000111.1 GCA_945870155.1 Paludibacter jiangxiensis
GAAATCCATTGTACCAGCGGTTCCGGGCGCATCCATCCATATACATGAAAAATCATGTTCGGCTTTTTAGCCTTCAGATAATTTATTACCCGTTCAATTTTGGCTGCTTTTTCGTCGCTGAGTGATGTAAAACGCAAATCCTCTGTGCCGGCTAAATTCAGTTGAAACATTCGTTGATTGACAGCCCAATCAGTAATTTCGCGGATGTAAAATTTGGATGTATTGCAACGGGGTAACAGATTATCGAGCGACCAATCGAGCCATGCAAAGTAGCGCTGTTCTTGCGTCAATGCTGCATTATTCCAACTGTGCGTTGAAAGTTCTAGTTTGGCAGAAACCTGAGTGGTTGCCTGCCCATTAAAATAATCAGGCACATCAATGAGAGTTGGCTTATTAATATCTATCGTTGTATTGGTCGAAGGTACAGGAATACAATCGGTTAATCCGCCCAACATGGCAGCCGCTTCGGCTTGCCACCGAAAAGATTGACCCGTAAAGTTGCTGTAATTAAGCGATGTATCATACGTTATCGCGCCTTTTAAATATGTTTTAAAAGTCTGAACCAATATATTTATATCTGAAATTACTGTGAAGTTTGTTCCACCGGTAGTTTTATACAAATTTTCCCAAGTTTCGTCGGTTTCAGCATAGCTCCATGTTTCGTATACATTTCGGAGATACAAACGCGGAGCATCGCGATTTACAATGCCGGCAATGGTCATGGCTATCAGTTTATTTTCGGATGACTGACCTGAGCCATTAAAAACATAAGCATCGAGCGCAAATGATTTTATGGATAAAAACAAAAATATCAACACAAGGTATTTTTTCATCTATTTTCTTTTTACAAACGCAACAACACTTGGGACTACCCGTTCACTTCCATCCGACGGTTTATTAAGTAAAGTTCCAGCTGCAACCATGGCTGTAGAACCTCCACCATCCAGGTTTAATGCATTGACACAGCCCAAGGCTTTTAGTATTTGAGCCAATTCGAGCATAGTTGCTCCATCACTATGTGTTTGCCGACCATCACACACAAAAAGTATGATTTTATTATCGGCTGTACTGCCAATTACCGTACGAGGTGGACGAATGGTTGTAGAAAAGATATCCGTTTGTAATAACTCATAATTGGTCATGAATTTGCCCGAAGTAGTTGTTGTAAAATCAAAAACAATTTTTCCATTTTTAAGTAAAACAGGGGCTCCGCCAACTGCCGAATAGGCATTCCAGTTTTCGGAAATAGCAGGGAAAGTGCTAGTTAATGATTTCTGTGGCGTTTCACCTTCTACATTGGGACTCGGAATATCGTAAGCAAAATTTGCTACAGCCCATTTAATTGATGGAATTTGACTTTGTGTTACGCCAAATGCACCTCGCGTAACCGAATAAGAATTTGAACCACGTGTTAATGCTCCAATATTATCGGCCAATTTTTGACCACGGTCAACCACCAAACTATATGAGACAGCCACAGCACCATTATATCCAAAATACCCACCATTGGTCATGGCATAAACGGTTTCGGAAGTTGCATCGGCTATGTGTTTGCTTGGCGATTTAGCTGTTGAAGAAAATATCGAACGAAGTTCAATATTTCCTGTACTCATATCGGCAATGGCATAATAAGCTTTAAAATTTCGTCCATTGAGCATGCTGTTTGTTTCAAAAACTTTGACTTCGGCAGGTAAGTTTGCATTTACAGTAGACATTGGTGTCCAATTCAAGGTAAGAGGCTGAGGTTCAGCATCGAGCTTACCAGATACTTCGTTGCTATAAGTTGTAAATTTTGAATTGGTAGCAAACACACGTAAATAATAAGTTGCACTGGCATCTAAATTCACAGCATTACAAAATGCTTTTTGCGAAGAATTTAGGTTTACATGCCATTCGGCTTTGCTGTCGGCAATGGTTGGATTGGGTGATTTACTCCAGCAAACACCCACTTTACAAGCTTCGCCTCCATCGCTGGTTAAAGTGAAGTTTGCAGAGAGTTTTAAAAAAGAAGTCACTAAATTATTTATTGCAATTTGTGGTGGAGCAACGTAAACAATGAATCTTTCAATTGCTTCCGATTTTAACTCACCTGAATAGGCATATAAACGATAAGTTAATTTACCTGCAATAGGTTCATTATCAACAACAGATGTAGCCGTTTTATCAAGAGTCTTCCATAATGAATAAGCGCCATCGTTTAAGCGTTTTTCAATTTTAAATCCATCAAAACCACCCGACATTGCATCCCAACTTAGTTCAACATTGGTGGCTGTACCTGAAATTTTGAAATTTGTAGGCGAATTAATTGGAATATGCTGTAGGATAATTGAGATAGATTCAGAATTGCGTGTTTTATAAAATGCGTAAACGCTATATTTATAGGTGTTAGCAGCTAAAGTATTATCAATCCACTCGATGGTATTTGCTCCAACAGTAGATTTCACAACATCCGTTGAACCTACAATAACTCTTTCAATCACAAAGCCATCTTCGCCTTTGCTATTATCAACCCAAGTAAGTTTTACCGAAGCAGCACTCATCTTTTCAGATTTCAGTTCAGAAGGAGCCGGAAAAGGTGTTTTAATATTAGCTAAGTCAGGACTTGTACATGAAACCATAAAAATGAAATTCAAGTAAAAAACGCTTAAATATTTTATAATTTTCAAATAAAATTTCTTCATATTTCTCTAAAATTCAATAATATACATTAAAGCCTTTAATATTCTATGTTTTTTCAAAGTATTTATTAATCTTCGTTGCTCACTTTCAATTAAATTTCCATTAAAACTATCCCAACGTTCCAACAAACACAAACAACCAAGCGATGGAGTGAAAGGATAATAACTTTGAGATTTGTAAAAATCAGTATCAATGGTTGTTCCGTGTAAAATTATTTCACTTCGTCCGGCTTTTCCTGCATAAAATGCCCTGTTTTTTGGTAAATAATTACTCCAACTTTCGGGAAAAAATTGGTTATACTGTTCCAATGTCCAATCGCCTTTCTTTTTTCCAAAACTAAAATCAGTAAGCGAAGTTTCGAGAGGCAATCTTGAAATAATTGTCGGCGTTTTTCCTATAAAAACATTATCCGAAATACTAAAATCTTGAACAGAATATACTCCTTGTGGCGTATTTCCGTTGGTAATATATTCCGGCAAATTTGTTATTGAGCGAGCCAACAATTTGAATTTCAATGTATCACCATTTTCTTTTACGACTTCACCATTCTCTTTTTGAATTATCAGATAGCCGGGAATGTCTCTATTTTTATTTACAAAAACAAAAAAACTTGCTTTTTTTGAATTGGCTCTAAATTTAAATAAATCATGAACCTGAGTTTTTGTTAAACCATGAACAGTCGCATAACTTTCCGAAAAAGCTTTCAAAATTGGATTTTCATTCCATTGCTCGAAATTCTTTTTCATCAATGAATGAGTAAAGTCGACATTCGAACTATCAATTCGTATCAACTGATTCGCCATTATGGCAAATCGTTTTTCATCACGCTCCAACCGTATCAAACTATCCATTTGTTTCACAAAATTTTTCGGATAAAGCGTATACATATGTTGAAGCAAACTGAGTTTGAAATTATCAGAATATTCAGCAAAATGATCAAAAGCAAAACACAAATTTGCACTATCGACCGGCGACTTTTTGAGCATTAATTCCGAAGCCCAAAAAGCAGCCTGGTACTTTTTTTCGTTTTTTAAATCAGGCAAATATTGAAATACAGAATCAATAAAATGCGTTTTTTCAATGATAAAACGTTCACGTTCCGATTTATGAGTGAATGAGTTTGTAATCTGTCTCTGACATGACCAAGTCAAAACCACAACAAACAAATAAACCAGTAATTTACTCACAATCTTTAATTATTAAAACGGAAAAATTGCTTTTCCGGGATAAAGAATTCGATAGGCATTGGCTTTTGAAGGTACACCTTCGTAAAACCAAGTACATTCGTTATAGACAGATTTTGAACGATTATATTGTACCAAACTGATTAAGAACGGATCCGTAATAATAGAACTTCCGTTGCGCACCAACATGCCCGGAACATATTTTTTACGTAATTCGGCTGTATTAAACACATTGGCTAAATCTCCATCAACCAAAGATGCATAAGCGCTAAGTCCTTGTGATTCATTGCGGTAAAGTTGAGGCGACACCCAATCGGCTTTCCCGTTGGCAACCCATTGTGGCCAGTCCTGCAAATAATTGTCTTTACTCCAGCCTCTTGCACTTGGAGCCCACGTAACTAAGCATGAGGAGCGGGCTGCTTTCACGGCATTATAAAGTGTTGTGGCGTATTCGGTCATTTTAGCTACTTTCCAGTTAACAAACTGTGTTTCGGTAGGCGTTAAAGGCACATCTCTGCCTGTTTCTGTTTTGTAAAGTTGCTTTGTATAATCGTCGTAACCGGCATGTGAAGGCAAAGCAGGTAATCGGTCGTCACCTTGTACGCCATCTAAAGCAGGATATTTGGTTACACATTCCACAATCATATCAGTCACGAATTTCTGAACTTCGGGGTGAAAACCATTGAGCCAATAAAAACTATTTTTTACGGTCTGCGTTCCATCCTGCTGTTTGCTCACCCATTCTGGTTTTTTGTCGGTAATAGGCTGTGGTTGACCGGCATAATGTGATGCGAAACCATACTCGAACCAGGCAATTACTTTTATGTTTTTGGCATGTGCTTTTTCTATCAATTTTCCCATCACATCGCCCCATCCGCAACCGTCAATTACAGTTTGTGCAGGTGTTATTCCGAGCACATTGGCCAAAGTTTGACTTTGAAAAAGCGTCTGGCTTTTGTTGTAAGTAGCAACACAAATTGTATTGAAATTTAATTCGGCCAATAAATCGACCATGGCAGTGAGGTTGGCTTCGCTCATAAGTGCCGAACTTGCTACATTGGTTACCCAAACGGCACGGACGCCAGTTTCCTGAGCAGTATATTTTATTGATACAGTATATACTTGTGTAGAGCCATTGGCAGCAGTAATGGTATGTTGTACAGGATTGCTATAATCACGCGCTACTCCAAAGGCAGGAGTGGCGGTTGCACCTTCCGACAAAGTGGCTACAATACTAATATTGCTAACATTTGTACCATAAGGTAATGTGAAAGTAATTGTATTTGAAGTGATTACGCCAGTACCATCTTGGTTAAGAGATGGTATTGAAGCACGAAATATTTTCTTTTCGTCAGAAGCATTTGTTGCTGTAATTGTAAATGTCTGATTTTTACCATTTTCGGCGGTTATCGTATAAGTTTTTGGAGTAGTAAAATCTTGAACAACTCCTGATGCAGGTGATATTTTTGCCTTTGGTGAAATGGCAAAATTCAATGTAAGGGCGTTGAGTGGAACTGTTTTGCTTACAGCAATATTTACAGTGAAGTTTATTGTATCAATCACCACATAAGCCTTAGGATCTTCTTTTACTGCTACTTGCAGAATATTATTTAAGGATGATAGTTTTAATTTATCATCGCAACTAAACAAGCCAGGGATTAATAACAGTATTAAAAATAGTTTTTTCATAAAGATACTTGCAAAGTGGAGATGATGATATGAAATCTAAAATTTGAAATTATACACAGTTTCGACAAGAAAACAAAAGCTTGCCAAAACTGTGTATTTTTTATGTATGTTGTTTAAAAAAAATTCTATTCAACTTTGAATAATCCAATTCCTTGGTTACTTGCTAAAGCCAGAATATATGTTATGCCTCCTGAAGTAGTATGTACATATACTTTTCCGGTTGAATTGCCATTAGCAACCAAAGACATGTCGTCGGCTGCAAGTCCGGAAAGATTGATATCCAATGATTTAACAGATATTTTCTCTAAACTTTCAGCAAGAGTTGTATAATCAAGTGGACGAATACGTAATGCCCAATTGAAGCCTGTATTTTTCTGGAAAATATAAGCCAAATAATTCTTGTCATTGAATTTAAAGAATGCATCGCCAATTTGGCTTACAGGGAAAACTGCACTGCTGGTAGTATGTGTAACTACTTGAGTAACCGGATTAAATACTACGGCTTGTTTTCCTGAACCTGAGAACATATATTCTGTAGTACTAAATTTATAAATACCTCCCGCTGTTGCACCTGTGCTTGGTGAAAAAATCCCCGGAACTACAACAATTGTAGGAGTTGGATTTACTACACCGCCTGTAATTGTAAACTCATAATAACGATTATTTCCACTATAATCAACAAAACGTAATTTACCATTGGTCAAATCACCTTCAAAAGTAAATTTATCGCCCAAACGTGGACTTGGTGCCACGCCTACATTGTACGAGAGAAGTAAAGATGGCGCAGCATCCACATTATTCCAAACAAATACTTTTAATATATTGTTGGCTGCATTGGCCAAATTACAAGCCACAATTTTTCCACCAATCACATTTACATCGGTTGTACCATGCGCTCCACGTCCTGTTTCTTCAACCGTGTACATGCCTGTTCTGTTCAACAATTTTGCTGATTTATCGGATATTTTCACAGCAATAATTCCATAAGCAGGATAAATAGCAGGTGAACCGGTTTCGGCTTGTATGTGTTTGTTACCACGGGCAATATATATATAATTGTCGTCCATAGCAATACCTCTATCCCATGCATCTGTAGACGGGGATGCAGGAACAACTGCAGCAGGTGAAGTTCCGGCCAAAGCTGTAACACCATAAAAATCAGCTGTTCCAAAGTTTGCAAAAGTTTGCCATACTTTAGTTATTTTAGTATAACCCGAAGTTCTAACTTTAACCGTAACAATGCTGGCAACGCCTCCAAATTCCAATTTAAGTTTGCGGCCATTGGCTTTATCTTCAAAATTATATTTAGCAGTAGCAGAAGTGCTTAATGTGTCCAATGTAACATAATCTTCGTTATCGGTATTTTTAATTTTCACCGTAACACCAGGATCGTTAGTTAAATATGCTATTCTAACAGCTTTTAAATCCTCCGAAGCAAGCAATTGAGCAATATAAATTCCATTTTCCAATACTGCTGCAACGCCATTTAATTTTATTGTTGTTAACTTTGGCTGAAGTGAACCATAAGTTACTCCAACACTATACACTTTTACTTCGCCATCCTGAAAAGTTACGGTATAGTTTTGACGTTGGTTGTTCGAGAAATCTTTAATTGTATTCAAAGGAGCAACCATTGCACCAGCAGGTAAATCGTTGAATAATACTGTAATTTTGTTTATCATTTCCTTCGATTCAAAAGGAATACTGATATCAATTGTTTTTCCTTTGTTGTCTAATACTACCTGAATGCCGGTAATGTCGAGCAAGGTAATCATGTTTTCCGCCAAAATATTGTTCGGATTGCTGACTTCTTCAGGTTTACATGATGTAAAACTGATTGTAGCTATAACCAGCAAAGCTACTAATGCAAAAAGGTTCTTTTTCATTTTATTTGTTTTTTAAAGTTATTGAAATATTATTTAATTGAAAGTTAATACATATTTTTTCTCATTGCCATTGGCAGCAACCACATAGAAGTAGTACGTTTTTTTTGAGATAGAGCGTAATCCACCAACTCCATTGTTTATAATATTGCCAGCGCCATCTTTTTCTACAATAGTTGCTGTTAGAGGTACAATTGCTACAAAGCGAGCTTGTAATTTTTGGGCATCAGTTAACGCATTCATTCCTGAAAATGTAACTATTCCATTTTCGGCAATGCTACCAGCAAAACTCTGACGAACATCTTCTGTTTTACTTCCTGTAGCATTCATTTTCTTGTCAATCACCACTATACATTCAATAGACGAAAGTGTATTTACATCGCTGAGTTCGGTTACAGCCAAATCCTGACAGCTACTTAGAATAGCCATAGTCAGAAGTATTAGTAAAAATTTAGCCTTTTTCATTTTCAAATTTCTTTTATATATTTTAATAGACTCTTTTAGAAAGACTTTTAAACCTTTATTTTAGTGAGGTTTACTTTGTTCGGTCTTTTATCTTTTGTCTTTACTCTTTTGTCTAATTAATTACCAGTTTTTATTCTGTCTAGCCTCTGTATTATTTCTTATTTCATCATCAGGAATAGGGAATGCATCATATTTTGCATAATACCTGCGTATACCGGTATCAGCCGAAACTAATTCGGCAGTAAATGTTCCATCTGTATTTTTTGTCCATTTCACAGCATTGTATCTTTTGGCATTCAATACTTGTAATGCTCTGCCGGTGCGGCGTAAATCCCAGAATCGTTGACCTTCGAAAGCAAATTCTACCGCACGTTCTTTCAATATATAGTCCACCGCTTCGGTTGTGTTTGTATACGATGGTCGGGCTATTGCATTGGATTTGAACCGCTTCACGCGCAAGGCATGCAAAATATCTTTCGATTCTTCCAAAGTAGCTGGACTTTGAGCTAAACATTCAGCTAAAATGAGCATGGTTTCTGCATATCTAAACTCTGGCCAATCCTGTTCGCTTCCTTTCGATACAAAATCCAAATTCGTTTCATCAATAAATTTACGCATATAATAACCTGTTATGGTATTTCCTGGTGAATTCACCTTGCTGTATGGAAAATTTTTCATATCCACTTCGTAATTACCGGTGGCTGCGTCAAAATAGCATTTTAATTTGCGATTTTTCCAGCTGGTATTGTTGTATAAAATTGTTGCTTTCAATCGTGGGTCACGTTGGTCAGCATTGGCATCAGTTACAAACCGGATGGCATTATGTGCGGTTTTTGTAATATCAAATTTAGTACCATCGGCCATATCGTACATATCAACAAATTCCTGCGTTGGAGCAGCCATAGCCTGTAATCCTTGCCCCAACACATCTCCTGCAGGAGCATATTTTAGATCGAAACTATGTGTTAAATCAGGATATTTCCAATACACGCCCAAAATAACTTCGGTATTATTTATATTTTTAAAAATGCTTGCATAATCATCGATATAACTAAATTTATTTTGAATACTTCGTGCTGCAACAATGGCTTTGTCGTAACGTTTGGCATATAACATGGCACGTGCCATAAGTGCTTGAGCGGCATAATAATTTATTTGACCGGCATCAACCCCTGTTTTTGCAAGTCTATCATTAGTTATGCAATAGTTTAAATCTTGTTCAATAAAATCCCATGATTGTGAAACTGTACTTCTCGCTTTTGCTTTGTTGTCTTCTGTCATCGAAGATAAATTATCACGTAGTATCAACCCCAAATCATCAACTTCGCTGGCATGCGAACGCATTATCAAAAAATTCATATAAGCTCTGAAAAAACGTGCTTCGGCTTCATAAGCTTCAGCTTTTGTGCCAAATTTGGCTTTATTGGCTTCCAATGCCACCAAAAACTCATTGATTTTACGAATCCAAACATAACCAGATGACCAAGTGTTGAAAGGATTTGCTGCAGAACTGAGGTAATTATCCACTGTCATAATTAAATTGGCATCGCCAACTCCGGGAACAATGCCACCATATTTTAAAATGTCAGTTAAGCCATCGCTCATAGTGGAGTTTCCGCCCATTGCTAATCCTCCAAACTGGCTGTAATTCTGCAAAATAGGATAAAATGAATTTAGGTACAAACGAACATTTTTATCATTTTCAAAAGCCAAATCCGAGGTATACCGATTGGTTGGAGTAAAATCAACCACATCCAAACAAGATGTAAAGCCAAAAATGGCTATAACAAAAAGTATTATTTTATATTGTTTTTTCATTTTCTAAAAGTATTGAATATTATTTTATAAGCTTAGGTTCAGTCCTAAAGAAAATACTCTTTGCTGAGGATAATAACCATTATTTACACTCGGAGCTTCAGGATCGATGAATTTAAGTTTTGAAAATGTCAATAAATTTGTTCCTGAAAGATAGATTCTCACCGCGTCCATTTTCAGTTGTTTTACCAACTTTTTAGGTAAGTTTACACCAATCTGAGCATTTTTTAATCGCAAATAGGATGCATCACGTTTCCAAAAATCACTGATAGAAGCATTATTGCTACTCGATTGAGTTGATAAACGAGGATATTCAGCATTGGTATTCTCTGGAGTCCAGCTACCTTCGGCCAAATATTTTGGAGGATTTGAACCCCATTTGAATACTTGAGTGAAAAATGTACCATCGGAATAACCAAGTGCAGAATATGTTCCTGAAAGCATTATATCGCTCATTGCAGCACCTTGAAAAAACAGATTAAAATCAACCCACTTATACTGCGCTTCTAAATTAAGTCCATACATAATCTGTGGCATGGGGTTTTTAGCTATCCACACCCGGTCAGAAGTATTGATTATTCCATCGCCATTAATATCTTTAAACTTTATATCGCCAATTCTAACCTCTTCGGATGTTTTTGGTGAATAGCGTAAATCGTTTTCATCCTGATACAGTCCTTGCGAAATATAGCCCAACACACTTCCTAATGGCTGTCCTATTCGGCGTTGATAAGCTGGAATATTTGGGCTGTCATCAATTTTTACATAGCGATTGCGTGCAAAAGTGAAATTGCCATTAATGTTGTAATTGAAATCTTTATTGATAGATTTTTTATGACCTAGAACAATTTCAAATCCTTTTACGTCAACAATTCCATTATTGATAGTGCTGGCAAAATTTCCTCCTATGGATGGAGGCATGATTCCGGCCTGACCTTGCAAAATGTCTGTTGTAACTTTGTAAAAAACATCCATTTCCAATGACAAAAGTCCGTTCCAAAACATGGATTCAAATCCACCATTGTATGTTGTTGTTTTTTCCCAGGTTATATTCTTGTTTGGTACCGAAGTGGTATACAAACTTGGCCGACCCACATCGCCAAGCACCACAGAGCTTGTTGAGGTAAGCCCCATTCCTTGTAAAAACATAAAATCAGAGATAGCATCGTTACCTAAAACGCCCCAAGAACCACGTATTTTAAGGTTGTTTATAAACGATAAGTTTGAATTTCCTTTTATAAACGATTCTTCTGAAAGTCTCCAACCTGCAGATAATGAAGGAAATACACCTAGTCTGTTTTCAGGTAAAAATTTAGGTGACCAGTCGGTACGCCCTGAGAATTGTAACATGTATTTATCCAAATAAGCATAGTTTACGCGGGTAACAAATCCGGCTCTACCACCTTGTCCTCTACTTCCATACACTGAATTTGGGACAATTTCGGTACCAAAATTTAAGTCAGGAATTTGAGTAATCGGTAAGTTTTGTTTACTTGCCCCAAAACTATTTGAATAGCTTCCGCTTTGTTCCCAAACCAAATCAACACCCAAATCGTGTTTGCCAAATTTGCGGTTATAATTGGCTATAGCTTGCAAAGTATAACGCGAAAAATACGATGTTGCATCTGTTAATTCGTTCATACCACTAGGTAAATGAGGCGAAAAGCCCGGCGTCATTACTTGCGTTGATCCAACTCCAAGTCCTGTAGCGTATTGTGGTGTAATTTGTTCGTGCGGAAGTAGCAATTCCTTGTAAAATGAGTTACTAAAATCATAACCGAACAAACCTGTAAACTTAAGGCCTTTCAACAATTTTGAAGCATCGTAAACTAAACTCATGGATGTTTGAACTGATTTTGTTTTCCGGTCGGTGAATCCTGACTCGTCACGGGCAATCAGTGGATTGTTAGCTCCAATATATGTTCCATCGGGCATGAGCGTATTTACTACAGGTGCAGCTGAAATAGCATAAAATACAATATTCTTATATCCCATAGTAGCACCACCATTCGCTGTTGAAGCGCTTGGATCGGCTGATCCAGGTGTAACACCTGGTTGATTCCTTTGTTCTAATCTTCCTGAAACATCTACTTTGAAAGTGAGATTGTTTGCAATTTTTACATCTAAATTTGACCGCAAATTGTACCTGTTAAAACTCACACGGTCAATAATTCCATCTTGTTTTAAATAGTTAGTTCCAACAAAGAACTTTACTTTTTCTGATCCACCGCTTAGATTTAATGTGTGG
The DNA here is from genome assembly GCA_945870155.1 of Paludibacter jiangxiensis. GTDB lineage: Bacteria > Bacteroidota > Bacteroidia > Bacteroidales > Paludibacteraceae > Paludibacter > Paludibacter jiangxiensis_A. The sequence continues at coordinate 11,964 of CAMBSB010000111.1, forward strand.
CTGGTAGCTGGAGCATAAGGTTTGAAAATCAACTTAAACCAATCGGTATTTCCCCAAACACCCATAGGATCGTTTCCGTTTTTTATGTAGCCAATGCGTTGTTCATCAAATTCAATTGGCTGTCCATCAAGTGTTTTTGCCTTATTGTGATATTGAGCAAATCCAACTCCATCCAAAAATTCGGGAAAATTGGCATTTGTTGATGCACTGAAAGAACCATTGTAAGTAACTGAAATTTTTTCTGAATTACTTCCACGTTTTGTAGTTACCAGTATTACACCATTTGCACCACGAACACCATAAATAGAAGCCGAAGCAGCATCTTTTAATACAGTAATCGTCTCAATTTCAGAAGGATCTAGATTTTGAAAATCACGCTCAACTCCATCCACCAAAACAAGTGGTGATGAATTTCCTGTTGTAGAAATTCCACGTATGTAAATAGATGAACCGTTTTCGCCTGGAACACCACTTGTTTGGCGTGTAACCAAGCCCGAAACACGTCCGGCCAACATATTTGAAACATTATCAGTTGGTAATTTCTGCAATTTTTCCGCATTTACTGCTGATACCGAGCCTGTAACTGAAGTTCGTTTCTGTACACCATAACCAACAACAACAACTTCATCCAATGTTTTTGTGTTTTCCTGCAGTGTTACTTTCAAATTTGTTTTTCCTGCAGCTTTCACTTCCTGTTTAACATAACCCACGTACGAGATTTCAATAGCCGAATTTGCATTTTTAAGTGTTAATGTAAATTCTCCATCGAAATTTGTGATTGTACCGTTCGTAGTCCCTTTTTCTAAAACAGTTGCACCAATAATTGTTTCACCTTTGGCATCGGTTACCGTACCTTTCACGGTTTGTGCATTTGCACCTAACGTAACCAGAAAAAGGAAGTATAAAAATAGAGTTGATTTTTTCAAATTATTCATTACTATTTAGTTGTTAAATTCATTGTTTGTATTGTGCACTCATATCAAATTCAAGTTTACCTCCACTAATTAACTGACTGTGAAGCAAAATTTTATTTTCAATTATTTGTCCATTTAATTTTACAGATTTAATATATCTATTTTTTACTGTATTATTTTTTGCTACAATCGTAAATTTTTTTCCATTTTCCAGCTGAATAATTGCTTTGTCAACAATCGGACTGCCAAACACATATTCGCCATTAACAGGATTCATGGGGTAAATGCCCAAGGCTGACATCACGTACCATGCCGACATTTGCCCGCAATCATCGTTTCCACAAAGTCCGGCAGGTGTGGGTTTGTACATTTCTGCCAATACCTGACGTACTCGGTCGGCTGTTTTGTGGCCTTGGTCGGCATACTGATACATGTAAATGGTGCTGTGACTTGGTTCGTTTCCGTGAGCATATTGACCAATTAAGCCTGAAATATCGATTGAAGCTCCAGCATTCAAAGCCGAACTTACTGTAAATAAGCTATCTAATTTGTCAGCAAATTTTTGTTTGCTACCAAATAAATTGATTAAACCTTCCACATCGTGCGGTACCAAAAAAGTATATTGCCAACCATTTCCTTCTACATAATCAGCTTCGTCGTGCAGCGAGAATGCCGGATTATATTCTTTTCGGAAAGCTCCATCTGCTAATTTTCCACGCATAAAGCCCAATTGTTTGTCGAAATAATTTGCGTAATATTTTGCCCTTTTCGAAAATAACTGATAATCAGCTTCCTGTCCTAATCGTTTGGCTAATAAGGCAATGGCATAATCGTCAATCGCATATTCCAATGCTTTGGATACCGACCAGTTTTCTTTATCGGCTGGTATCCATCCTTGTTCGCGCACAAATTTTAAGCCGCGGTCGTTGCGTTGTTCAAAAAAGCGTACCAATTTATAAGCACGTTCAGCATCTATTCCATGAATATTTTTCAACAAAGCATCTACAATCACCGGGATGGAATGCACGCCCACCATAGTGCTTGTTTCGTTTCCAACCAAATGCCAGATAGGCAAGTTGCCTTGCTTTTCAGTAATATCCAACAATGAATTAACCCAATCGGCTGTACGTTTTTGATTGATAATAGTTTGCAAAGGATGAAAAGTGCGATAAGTATCCCACAACGAGAAAATGGTATGCGGCACAAAAGCGTTTGCTTTATAAACTTTACCATCGGCACCACGATAATCGCCATTTACATCACAAAATTCTGAAGGCGAAATCATAGTGCGAAAAAGCGATGTGTAAAACTGCTTTTTTACATCTTTATCTTTTACTTCTAATTGTATTTTGGCTAATTCAGCATTCCATTTCGCTACAGCCTGTGCCTTCACCTTCTTAAAACTCCAGTCGGGTAATTCAGCTTTCAGATTTTGTGCAGCATTTTCGCAGCTCACATACGACAAGGCCACTTTTACTTCCACTACTTCGTTTTTCGTTGTACTAAATTGTAATACAGCTTTTTGCACATTCAGGCTGTCTTTTGAGCGTGGACGAAAAACGGGTTCAACTACTTTTGTAAAACGCATGTCTTTCGAAAATACTGCTCTGAAATATACTTTCTGATTTTTTGCCCAACCGCGCGAATACCGGTAACCTTCGATGGTGCGCGCATCAATTTGTTTTAAATGCGTTTCGGTAGGCTCGTCCCAATCAATTCCTTCGGCCAAATCAATAATTAGGTTCGATTCAGAACTTGCAGGGAAGGTATAGCGATGATAACCAACACGCGAAGTAGCTGTTAATTCCGCTTTTATCCCGTATTTTTGTAATTTTACCGAATAATATCCTGGCTTTACTTTTTCTTCGGAGTGAGAGAATTTGGATACATATCCTTTTGATAAATCTGTGAAAGTGCCTTTAAAAGTAGTAGGTTTTCCAGTTGTAGGCATAAATAGGACATCACCTAAATCCCCGATGCCCGTTCCATTTAAGTGTGTGTGTGAAAAACCAATAATCGTACTGTCGGAATAGTGATAACCCGAACACCAGTGCCAACCTTTACTCATGTTAGTTGGTCCCAACTGCACCATGCCAAACGGCACACTTGCTCCTACAAACACATTGCCGTGATAATCCGATCCAATCATCGGGTCGACAAGGCGAGTCAAATCAGGTTTAACTTCAGAGTAAATATTTAAACTACAAGCAATTATACAAAATAAAAGCAGTTTATTTTTAAAGCACATAATTAAATGTAATAATTAAACACCGCAAAGATAATAAAATAATTTATTAAATACGTGTCAGAATAAAAATAATTTGAATATTTATTGAATAAGAATTTTTTCAGTTAACACCAAAGTTTCTCCTTTATATACATTCAGTATTTTTAACCCAATATTTTTCTTAACTGAAATAGAATTGCTGTTATTTCGTGCCAACAATTGTCCTTTTTCATTAAACAGTTCCAATCTATTAACTTCTTTATTATCAATTGAAATTTTACCGGAATTGAAAGAAATCTTATATGATTTTGAATCATCATTAACAGGAAGAGTTGCAGTTATTATTTTGCCTTTAAAATCGACTTGTTTTAGCATAAAAGGTTGAATGTACCAATCAAGTAATACTGCAAATTCCTTTCGGGTTATTTCTCTATTTGTAGAGAAATTTGTTAGTCCCAGTTTACTCCACTGTGTATTTAAATCGGTTGCATTTATTTCATTTTTTTGAAAATACAAAGCCAAATCACTTAAAAGCTTTGTTGCTCCCGCAATAGTCAAATTTGTTTCAGAACTTGTCCACGTAAAGGCTGCATCGAACTCGCTGAGGTCTTTTTTTAATTCGGCTACAATGACAGGTTTATCTGTATTGAACCATGTTTCGTTACTCCAGCCTACATTTTTTCCTTCGCCCTTCAAAATTCCTGTTACTCCAATCCGCTGAATTGCTTTAAAGTGCGTATCATTCTTAGCTAAATCTAAATAAGGCATTAAGTATCCACCCGCTTCGAGTAAAGAAGTTTGAATTAAGCGTATTGATGATTCCGAAACAGATTTTTGTTGCTGAACAGCAATGGCTGCCATGGCTCCAGCTGCTTGTCCTATTTGCAGCACAACGGGCTGCAAACGAGTAGAACCGTTTAAAAGATTGGATACCGAAATGGATTTTTCTGCAACTATCAAATCATCAACATCTTTTGGTACCAAAGCTCCCAAAGGCACATTATAAGAAGGGACGGGATAAAAATGCAAATCGGGCAATTTGTCCCATTCAGGATAGCGTTTGTGATGATGGTCAATCGGGTAATCGCCAACAGCTATGCCTGTGCGGTAAAGTGCTTCGGGTTGAGCAAATGGTTTTGCCACATGATTGACATTAAAACGTACCAAACCATGAATCCGTCGACTTTCGCGATGATATGGAATCATTGGAAATTTATCGACTGTTGGAAATTGCTCATCGTCCAATCCATAAGTTGAAAAACCCAATTCTGTTTGCAAATAATATAAATAACAAAGAGAAAATTGTTTGGCTTTTTCGAGCGCTATAGTCCGTTCTGCATCAGTTATTTCCAACAAATTCACATAATAATCATTTCCTTCAATGGGCCAATTAATCATGTATTTACCGTTTGGCAATTTTCCATAAGTCATCATTTTATCTTTGCTCCAAACGGTTTGTCCTGGCTTGGGATTGGTGCAGTTTGGCGACTGCGCTGTGCAATAAAATAAGGAAGCATTATATGTTTCAGGCTTAGGTATAGTTTTATTAACCCCATAATCCTTAAGAATCATCACATAAGTCAAATCCTGCACAATATCGTTGGCAACTTCGGGAGCAATATCTTCGCCACAAACAGCACGCGCTTCCATACCAATATCGTATTTCACTCCGCAATATTTTGCTACATCGCCCAATTCGGTTGCATCAATCAAAATTTTTGTCTCCAACTGCTGCACACTACCATTTCGCTGTACCGAAACTTTCCAACCATTTGTGGTTTTTAACGATGAGATAAACTTTGCATTTTGCCAAACCGTCAAGTTTTTTTCAGCTTTGGTCATTTTTTGTAAAATGGCATTGCCTACCTTTGGTTCAAAAAGAACATTACTTACCCAGCCTGTTTTCAATGCATTAGCACTTCCGTAATGTGCCACCAAACTATCGCGAAATTCCCCAAAAATACCTGAAGGCAATTTATAATTCCCATCAACTGCCGATACACCGGCAGAAGTAAGCATTCCGCCCAGCCAAGCTGTTTCCTCCACAATAAGCGTATTCACACCCATACGCGCCGATTGTATGC
>CAMBSB010000112.1 GCA_945870155.1 Paludibacter jiangxiensis
TGCCAACACTACAAACTCCAATAAATTGGGAAGAACTTCTGCCTTGAAAATTACCTCTATATAATACCAAAAGCGGGTTTCCAGTGTATGCTTCACTGAAAATCCGCTTTTTATTTATTAAATACGGCTAATTTGGGATGCTTACTTTAAAACAATAATAAAAAAACGCTGGAGATGATTGTCTTCAGCGTTTTTTTTGTTATGTTGTTAATTTACAATTTATTCTGAATATGAATGTCAGGCTTCTTTAAGTTCCATTTGTGCAATATATTGTAAAATACGATATGGAATAAGTGAATAAAACTGATAAAGAAACCGCATCCGTTTACCACTAACTACAAAGTCATTTTTGCCTAAAAATGCTTTCCAAATATCATTTGCAACTTCATCGGAAGTAGTAGTAGCCAGGCCTTTAAATGTTTTTACCTGTTCCATTTTACCACTTATTTTGAAGTTTGTGTCGTAAATTGCTGCAGGACAGATGGTCATAATTCTAACATTAGATTTTAAAAGTTTCATTTCTTCTCTTAATCCTTTGCTAAAATGTGTGACAAATGCTTTAGTAGCCGAATAAATAAGCATTTTAGGTAAAGGAATAAATGAAGAATTAGAGCTAATATTAATTATTACACCTTTGTTATGACTAATCATTTCAGGTAAAAACAAATAAGTTAATTGAAATAAGTTAAATACATTCAATAGAATCATTTTTTTCTCTTTTTCAATATCGGATAGATGAAAAAATCCGAAACTCCCAAAACCGGCATTATTTATTAAAACATCGATAGTCCATTTGTTTTCAGTTACCCAATTAAAAACATTTTGTGAACCTTGAGTTAGTGATAAGTCAGTCACAAAGTATTCTATTTCAACATTTTGTATGTTGGAAATAAGTTTTTGTTTAGCTTCAATAATTTCAGTTTCACTCCAAGATACCCACAATATTCGATAGTTAGATTTTGCAAAATGACAAGAAATTTTATAACCCAAACCCCCGGAACCTCCTGTAATTAATACGGTTTTCTTCATATTATTTATTTCTGTATTAGTTTTCACGTGTTAAAATAAAGAAAAATGGCTCTGGAAGTTCTTTTGAATCCATAAAGCCTAAAACTGTATTGTCGTCAATTTTTCTGAAAGAATCAATAATTGCTTTGTCATCATAAACCATTGCTGCGCTAAGTTTTCCTCTGTGCTCAACCATTCTGAGTCGTGCTTTTGGATTTTTTGTCGATATTATAAAACCTAAAAATAGTATTGTTTTTCGTAATATAGTTGTGTGTTTCTTTGCGAAATTCAACAATGAAATGTTTCTTAAGTACATCCATAAAGGATTAAGAATGAATGTATTCTGTCTGTCACTTTTAAAATATACAAGTGGATGAACATTTTCACTATCAATAAACTCTTTGCCAAACCATCCACTTTCTTCGAGTAAACCATCTAGTGTTGCATTAGTTTTATAACTACTGCCTCTCCATCTGCCAATCATAAAATTAATTTCTACAGGCATTAATGTATCATAATACTCAAAAGCTTTTATTGATGTTATATCCCCGTTTTTTGAATAATCTATATATTTGTCCATGGTAAATTTCTTGTTTTAATTTGGTTAACAATGTTGTGATAATTAATATCTTAATTTGTTGATTTATAAGTATATTTATTGAACCCGATTTTGATTATTTTTACTAATTATTCAGCTTTATTTCTATTAATTTTTTAATGTCGAGTAATTTAGAGTTATTTTTGATGTCAATTCTAATTCCACGTCCTTCGGCATATTTTCGTGCTTGTTCTAATTCAGTTTTTATTTCATTCGTGATGTCACTACTCAAAATAATATCAGTTGCTTTTTGACCAAAAACAAAAGCCACTTTAAAGAATTTGTCGCGGGGAAGTAAATATATTATAGCTCTTTTTTTATCTTTTATCCGAAAACTCCACCCGTAATTTTTACCCGGATAGTTCCATTCGGCACATCCATTTGGATATTTTTGAATTACAAATGCAATAATTTCTAACCAAAATTTATATGTTGTATCAAGTTTTTCAGATAAATTCACATCCGTTGGAACAGATGTTGCATCCATAAAAATACTATATTCATCCATTTTGTTTAGTATTTATATTGTAAAAAATTAATATACAAGTAATTATGAAATGCTGCTCGTTTTTTGACTTTTACCTAAGAATAAGTAAATTATAACACCAACAATGTTTGTAATGAGAACTAGAATGATCCAAAATAACTTTTGGTTTACAATAAATTTGCTTATCAAAATATTAATTAGAGCTAAAATAGGGAAAACTATAAAAACCAATAAAATTAAGATTTAAAAAATAGCGAGTGTAATAAAGATTGTCATTATATTTGAATTTAATTTTATCTTTAATAAATCCACTAAATATATGGAAATAGATTTCAAGCTGTGAAATTTAAATTTATTATAATTCTGATTATCAATGATTAAATAAGTATTATAATTCTCATATTCAATTAATTTTAATCAATTTCCATCGATAAATTCTTTCGAAGTGTTTCTAAATACGCATTCTCATGTGCCATTTTTATGTATTTTTCTTCGGGTGATGCACTTTTCTGAATATCGGTTTCTTCAATCACTTTAATTTTTACTACAATTGCCGAATTTTGCAAATAATTAATCAGATATTGAGTTAGGTCTCCAATAATACGCTTTAATTCGTTTTCTTGCATCACGTTATTTACCAGTATCTCAAATTCATTTTCTGCAATTCGTTTTGGTAAATTGGCATTATTAAAGTTAATCTTTTTTATCTCATCTGTTAAGTTTGAACCAAATTCACGCCAGGCTTTATAAAATGTTTCATCATCAAACTTCTGGTTATCAATAATTTCTGTAACAGGTTTTGCTTCATAACTTACTGTAGGTGCACTGGTGTTATGAACCTTGTTTATAGATATACTTACTGGTCTTTGTGGATTGGCTTTTGGTTTGCTTTCTGTTTGAGATTGAACAGTATTTGTTTGCGTTATTCCCGGTTTTGGAGGTTCATAAGTCTGTGTTTGTACTGTTTGTTGAACTGAAGATGGTATTTCCTTTTCAATTTGAATTTTTTGAATGGCAATTGCTTGATTATCATTCAACAATTCTTTTTTTTTTACATCTGTCAGTTGACAAATTCGAATCAAAGCCAGCTCAACTAACAATCTTTTATTTTTGCTCAGGCGATAATCTAAATCGCAATCATTACAAATTTTAAGTGCTTGAAAAATAAACTCAACAGAACAAATTTGCGCTTGTTGTGCATAACGTTTTCCAATATCAGCACCCACTTCCAGTAGCAGAATGGTTTGAGGATCTTTACTAACCAGCACATCGCGTAAATGCGAACTTAGACCGGTTATAAAATGGTGAGCATCAAAGCCTTTATTTAACACATCGTTTAAAATTAACAATGATTTGCTTACATCTCCAACCAAAACTCCTTCGATAAGTTTAAAATAATACTCATAATCGAGTACATTTAAGTTGTCGATAACGCCCTGATAAGTAATGTTGTTGCCACAAAAACTTACCAACTGATCGAAAATTGAAAGTGCATCGCGCATACCACCATCGCTTTTTTGCGCAATCACATTCAATCCATTCAGGTCTACCGTAACATTCTCGCTTTGAGCTACATATTGTAAATGTGCGACAGTATCTGCCACAGTAATCCTATTGAAATCGTAAATTTGACAACGGGATAAAATAGTGGGAATGATTTTATGTTTTTCGGTGGTTGCCAATATAAAAATGGCATGTGCCGGCGGTTCTTCAAGTGTTTTCAGAAATGCATTAAAGGCGGCATTGGACAGCATGTGAACCTCATCAATAATATAAACACTGTATTTTCCAATTTGAGGCGGAATACGAACCTGCTCAATGAGGTATTTTATATCATCGGTACCATTGTTGGAGGCAGCATCAAGTTCGTGAATATTATATGATCGCTGTTCGTTGAACGAAACACAGGATTCACACTGATTACAAGCTTCAAATTCGGGTGTTAAATCGTGGCAATTAATTGTTTTAGCAAAAATACGGGCGCAAGTAGTTTTTCCTACTCCGCGCGGACCACAAAATAAATATGCATGAGCCAAATGATTACTTTTTATGGCATTCTTTAAAGTGGTTGTTAATGATAATTGACCTACAACGGATTGGAAAGTTTGTGGTCTGTATTTTCGAGCTGAAACAATGAAATTTTCCATATAATGAAATACTTTTTCTTAGTGATGCAAATATACAGAAAAATTATCCATTTTTTCTGTATCGAAAAAAAAATATCGAAAAATTGCTTACCTTTGTCATAATTTATTTCTTGAGTTTCCAAAATATATTTGAATTAAAAATTATGTCACTTTTAACTAAAATATGGACTGTTTCTAAGCCAATTATTTTGAATAAGTATATAATTGTATTACTTGTTTATTTTGTGTTTCTGACTTTTATAGTGGATCATAATTTAATTTTACGCTGGGAAACTGCTCAGCGAATTAAAGTTTTGGAAAAAGAATATGAATATTATCAAAAGGAAATTCAAAATAATAAATTGAAAATGTCGAAACTACAAAACGACAAAGCATATCTTGAAAAATTTGCGCGTGAAGAATATCACATGAAGAAAAAGGGAGAAGAGATTTTTGTAATTAAAGAGTAATTATAAATGAGTATTTTGGATAATGCATACCATTTTTTTTAGTGTTGTGTTATAAAAAATAAATTTTAATTGTTTGATTTTTAAGTATTAAGCGATAGTATATAAATAAAATAATGTTGAAAAATAAAAATGAAGTTATATTTTTTGTAGGTGGTTTAATTAGTATTATTGGTGCAATTTCCGCTGTATTCGATTTTAAATATGCACCTTATGTGTTTTCGGCAGGAGCATTGATATTAGTAATTTTGCAATTCATTTCTTTTTTTAATGAGAATGATAGCAAAGATTTCAGACAAAAAAGACTTAAAAAGATCCAATTATTCTCAAGTTTGTTTTTAGTTTTAGCATGTTATTTTTTGTTTACTCATTCCAATTCGTGGGTTATTGCAGTGTTGTTATATGGATTAACCCAATTATTTTTAAGTTTTAGAATCGGAAAATCTTAAAAATCACTACTTAAGTCATTATTATCTGAATTTTACCAAAGGAAGCATTATTTTAAATCAATAAAAATTATTTATGAATACAGCCGTTGTAATGCTAGGTACGAATATTAATCAGGAGCAAAACCTGATATTGGCAAAGGAAAAACTCAGAGATTTTTTTGAGATTTTAGATGAGAGTACCATTATGGTAACAAAACCTATTGGTAAAAAATACAAAAACGAATTTCATAATCAGGCTGTTAAAATCCTATCGGATGATTCGGCAAAGGAAATCACAAGTCATTTTAAACATATAGAAAATGAAATGGGTCGTTCTTCTGAAACAAGCAAACAAGGTATAGTGCCAATTGATATTGACTTGATTTTATGGAATGGTGTTCAAAAACGAAGCGATTATGATAAATATGCTTTCGTGAAAAAATGTGTTGATGAAATAAAGGACAAAGTTGAATTAGTGTGAAAGTTTAAGCCGATTTTATTTTATAACTTGTTGCTGTCTTTCCCTTTATAATGCTTGTAATCTTCGATTTTAACAATTGTCTTCTGATTGGACTTACTTTGTCGGTAAATAAGTTCCCTTCCAAATGGTCATATTCATGTTGAACAACGCGGGCAATAAAGTCATCGTAAACCTCAGTATGTTCGTTGAAATCTTGATCGAGGAATTTGATTTTGATTCTTTTTGCTCTTAATACATTTTCGTGAATTCCCGGAATACTTAAACAACCTTCTTCTCCAGCCACTTTTTCATCATCAAATTCAATGATGGTAGGATTGATCATAGTTTTATTGAAATTCCCAATCTCAGGATTGTCTTCTTTTAAAGGTTCTAAATCAATTATCAATAGTCGAATAGGAAGCCCAATTTGTGGTGCAGCCAAGCCTATTCCTTCAGCATGATACATTGTTTCGTGCATATTTTTTATTAATTCATCAAGCTTAGGATAATCTTTTTGGATAGGTTGTGCAACTTTACGTAAAACTGCTGAGCCATAGGTATATATAGGAAGTATCATTCAGTATTTAGTTTTTCTTTTTTTATTATTAGTGTTTTATTTTTGAGTTGCATTTTAACTATTCCCTTTAAGCCAATCTTTGTTTTCAAGATAACTTTGAAGTATAATGGTTGCCGAAATTTTATCTACCAAACTTTTGTTTTGTCTGTCTTTTTTCTTTAATCCGGCTTCAAGCATGGCCTTATGAGCCAAAACAGAAGTGAAACGTTCATCGATATATACAAGTTCAATGTCAGGAAATTTAATTTTCAAAGCTTTAACAAATGGTTTGATAAATTGCATCGAATCCGAATCCTGACCATTCATTTGTTTAGGTAGACCAATAACAAATTTTTCAACCTGCTCTTTTTCAGTGTATTTTTGCAAATAAGCCATCACTTCATTTGCCGAAATAGTGTCCAAACCATTGGCTGTAATTTGCAAGGGGTCGGTAACTGCAAGCCCCACACGTTTCTGTCCAAAATCGATAGCAATAATTCGAGCCATATTTCTAATTAAAGTGCAAAGGTACTAAAAAGCATCTATTTTTTAAAATGGTGTTTTAGAAAACATCTGTTAGCAATATATTGAAAATTTAAGCTTGATTATATTTAAAACTTAATTATTTATTATTCTAAAATAGTATCTTTGCATTGCTTTGATATATATGTATTAGAGTTTAATGAAAATTTGGAACAATATAAATAAAAATAAAATTATGCACATCTGGTTTGAATGTAAAATTAAGTATGAAAAGACTGCCGAAGAAGGCAAAATAGTTAAAGTGAGTGAAGCATATTTGGTTGATGCTTTGTCGTTTACTGAAGCCGAAGCTAGAATTATTGAAGAAATGAAACCTTTTATAAGTGGTGAATTTGAAGTTGCGAATATTAAACGCACGCGCATTAACGAAATGTTTTTTTACGAAAATGCCGATAAATGGTATCGCACCAAAGTGAATTTTGTTACTTTAGACGAGGAAAAAGGAGTTGAAAAACGTACCGGAGTAACGATGTTGGTTCAGGCAAATAATATGAAAGAAGCTTTGGATGGTATTTTAGAAGGCATGAAGGGTTCGATGGCCGATTATGAAATTGCCAATATTACTGAAACGTCGATAATTGATGTTTATAAAATTGAAACCGAATAAATAAATTTTAGATTTTTGTAATGTCAATTCAAAACAATATTAACGCTATTCGTTTGCATATTCCAAGTCGGGCCCAATTGGTTTGTGTTTCAAAGTTTCATTCAAATAATGAAATAATGGAAGCTTATCAAGTAGGCGAGAGGATATTTGGTGAAAGTAAGGTTCAGGAAATGTGTGATAAACATGAAACCCTACCTAAGGATATTCAATGGCATTTTATTGGTCATTTACAAACAAATAAAATTAAATATATTGTTCCATTTGTTGAACTTATTCATGGAGTTGATTCTATAAAATTACTTGAAGAAATTAACAAACAAGCTCAAAAGTCAGACAAAAAAGTGAAATGTTTATTGCAGGTTTATATTGCAAAAGAAGATTCAAAATTTGGTTTTACTGCTGAAGAGTTAGTTGATTTTTTAAAGCAAGATATTCTGAAAGATTTTGAGCATGTAAGTGTTTGTGGATTAATGGGAATGGCCACTTTTACTGATGATAAAATTCAGATTAGAAATGAATTTAAATCTCTCAAGTCCTTGTTTGAAACTGTTAAAATGGAATTTTTTGAAAATATAGCTGAGTTTAAGGAAATTTCTATGGGAATGTCCCATGATTTTCAGATAGCGATTGACGAAGGTAGTACTATGGTTCGGATTGGGAGTTCAATTTTTGGAGCAAGAAATTATTAGTTTTTAAAAGTGGATACTTACAATTCAAAATACGATTTAATTACCATTTTAGGGCCAACAGCTTCAGGCAAAACAAGCTTGGCTGTGGCACTTGCTTTTTTGCTCGACACAGAAATTATTAGTGCCGATTCACGCCAGGTATATCGCGATATGAATATTGGTACAGGTAAGGATTTGTCTGAATATGAGCTTGATAGCAAGAAAATTCCATATCATTTAATCGATATATGTGATGCCGGTGATAAATACAATCTTTTTGAGTTTCAACACGATTTTCAAGAAGTTTTTAATACTATTCGCAACAAAGAAAAAATCCCCATTTTGTGTGGTGGCACAGGACTTTATATTGAATCTGTGTTGAAAGGCTATCAACTTTTAGCAGTTCCTGAAAATAAAGAACTAAGACACAAACTTGAAAATAAACCAATAACAGAGTTGGCTGATATTCTAAGCACTTATAAATCAATGCATAATGTGTCAGACTTAGATTCAGCTAAGCGAACCATCCGAGCTATTGAAATAGCAGAATATTCAAAATTTAACACCCCGAAAACACAAGATTTTAAACCAATTAATAGCTTGATTATTGGTATAGATGTGGAACGAGAAATAAGGAGAAAACGGATTAGCCAGCGATTAAAATCAAGATTGGACGAAGGGTTGATATTTGAAGTGAAAAGCATACTCGAAAAAGGTGTTTCGTCAGACAATTTAATATATTATGGTCTTGAATATAAATTTGTTACACAGTTTTTAATTGGCGAATTGAGTTACAATGATATGCAAACACAACTGGAAACTGCCATACATCAATTTGCAAAACGACAAATGACCTGGTTCAGAGGCATGGAACGAAGGGGTTTTAAAATTGAATGGATTGATTCGGAACTTACTATTGAAGAAAAAATTGAGAAAATAAGGATGTTATTGTAAGCGACTATTAGCCCCCCAACCCCGACCCCCTAACCCCCAAAGGGGGAAAAGAGTGGAAAATAAGGGAATACTGAGGGGGGTGTTTTAGAGCATTATTCAATTTTAAATCATTCAATTTCAAGTGTTTTTTTTAATTTTTTTACTAACTTTCTTCAAGTTCCGCTCATTATTCCCCCTTTAGGGGGTTAGGAGGCAGATTAATTATTATTCATTATTATTTCTCTGACAGATAGTTTTTTAAACTTTATTTGCTCGTGTGTAGCCCAAATTATTAAAGGTTTTTCTGCCTCTAACCATTCCTCCAAAAATGTTATAATTTTAGTTTTCAATACATTATCCAAACCGGTTAAAGGTTCATCGAGCAATAAAACATCACTTTTAGCAGCAAGTGCGCGAGCTAAGGATACTCTTTGTTGCTGTCCTCCACTCAATTCGTATGGATATTTATGAGCTAATTCTGTAAGTTCCAGTTTTTCAAGAAGATAAGCTATTTGTTTTAATGATTCTGTATTCGGTTTATGTTTATAAATGAATGCAATGTTCTCTTCAACAGTAAGCCAATTCAATAATCTAATATCCTGAAATGCAAAAGCAAAAGAGTATTTTTTATTAAAATTAATCTCGCCCATATCTTTTTTAGTAATTCCGGCAATTAATTTCAAAAGTGTAGATTTACCAAAGCCTGAAGGTGCTTTTAAACAATTAACCTCATTGGAGTTGAATGCAAGTGTTAGGTCTTGAAATATGCTCTTTGACTCAAAATTTTTGGATAAATTTTGTATGCTAATAGACTTAATATTAAACGATTGTGAAGGATGCGTTTTATAAATTTTAAAATGTTTTTCCGGCTTAATTTTACTTATTAGTTTTGTAATAAAATCAAATAAATAACTTATTAAAATCGCAATTACTGTCCAAGCAATTAGTTCTGAAATATCAATAAAAGTCTGTGCTTTTTTCATACTGCTGCCAATACCATGTAGCGGTTGTGCCAATACTTCTCCAATAATTATGGCACGCCAACCAAAACCCAATGCTGTGCTTATTCCACTGAATATTAATGATTTTGCTGAAGGAAGATAAATTTCAATAAAGCATTGCAATTTGTTTTTTCCAAACACATGAGCCATTTCTACTAAACTTAAATCGGTGTTTTCCAATCCATTTAAAATATTTTGATATAAAATTGGAAACATAGTTATAAGTGCAATAAAAACTGGAAGATTGGGTGGCGAAAACCATAAAAGCGCAATCAGAACTAAAGAAACTACCGGAACTGATCGTAATACAACCAGAATTGGATGAAAGAATGTTTTCCAAAATGCTGAAAATGCAGCAATTGTACTGAAAATAAATGCAAGGATAAATGCGATAAAAAATCCAATTATACCACGTATTATTGTTGCAAAAATGGCTGAATAAAACCCTTCGGTAAAAAATAAGTTGAAAGTGCCTGATAATAAATCGGGTAGGGACGGAAATAATTCAGGATAGGATATATTCGTTGCTATGATTTGCCAAATAAGCAATAAAAAAGCAACCGAAAGTAAAACAGGAAATGTTTTTTTCATCAACAAAAAATTTAGTTTTTGGGTTGATATATGAAATTGCGATCTGGAATTTTCCCACCTATACTTGCCGGTTCAAATTCATAAAATATATTCAAATACCGGGTAACTTCCAATTTCAATGCAAAAGCTCCCACATATTGAATATTGCACAAAGGTAAAGATATTTTTGCTGTTTGAACATCAGGCAAAAAATTGTGCTTAACCAATAATTTTGCAGCATCCAGGCTTTGTTCATTTATAAAATTGCAACTATTTGAATATGCTTTACATACAGGAAGGATATCGAATTCATGATTTTTTATAAATTTTTCGGAAACTAAAAATGCAGACTGAACAAAAATATCTTTATCATAAATGCCTAAATAATCCTGGCAATTTAATTTGGTGACAATTTTAACGGTACTATCTTTTAATAACAATTGGCTAACCAAAGGCTCAGATACAACAGCCAAATTTATCTTTTTTTGAATAAGAGCAAATGAAATATCTTTGTTGTTTGAATATGTGTAATCAATAGCCACATCACCCAATTTGTTATATTGAATAAAACGTTGTAACAATATGTCAGGCGTTGCACCCTGTCCGAAAGTAGAAATTTTTACTTCTTGGAGGTCATCCAGTATTTTTATTTCATTATTGTTGGTAAGTATATATAAAGTGCCCCAAATAGGGCAGGCAAGTAATTTAAAATCAATGCCTTTATTGAATAAATTCGCGGCCATTACAGTAGGTAATATAGCAAAATCAACTTCATTTTGCATCATCAAAGCCTGAATCTGTTGTGGATCACTTTTAATAATAAATTCAACTTTTTTATTGTTGATAAGTTGTTGGTTGTGAATCATCTGAATGAAACTTATTGCCGAAGGACCTTCGAGCACACCAATTCGAATTGTGTTTACAGGCTTTTGTTTGCACGAAAACATAAGAACTATCAACATGTAAAAGCAAAAGGTGTAGATTTTACTTTTCTTTTGCCAAATCAAATTTAACTGAATCATTATTTCGCTTTTTTGAGTGTAATAAGGCTGATTTCAGGTGGAACTCCAATTCTTATTGGCAGCCCTATATAACCCAAGCCTCTGTTTACATATATAAATTGATTGTTTTTTTCGTAAAGTCCATCAAATTGTTTGTATATAAATGATGATGGCGAATGTAAAACTTGGCCAATTTTTACACCCAATTGTGCAGCATGTGTATGCCCCGAAAAGCTTAATGCAATATTCTGTTTTCCTACAACTTCGGCTTCCCAATGCGAAGGATCATGGGTAATTAAAATTTTAACGGTATTATCTGAAATACCAACGAGTGCCTTATTCAAATTGCCATACTTTGGAAAAGGAGGTTTTCCCCAATTCTCAACACCAATTAACGAAATGCTATCACTTCCTTTATAAAGTGTTTTATTTTCATTCAGCAAAAGTTTAAAGCCAAAATCATGTATTGCTTGTTTTATTCTATCTAAATTAGCTTTCTTGTCTTTTTTTGTTACCCAAAACGAATAATCACCATAATCATGGTTACCCAGCACTGCAAAATTTCCACTTTTTGATTTTAATTGTTTAAAATACTTGTCCCAACCTAAAGTTTCTTCGCTAAAATTATTCACTAAATCGCCTGAGAACAGAATAATATCGGAGTTTTGAGAATTAATAATTTGAATTACAGGTTCAAGAATTTCATAGTTTTTATGCCAACTACCTAAATGAATATCCGAAATTTGAATAATTTTATAGCCATCGAACGATGCAGGAAGATTTTTAATGTAGACATTAGTCTTTTTAAGTTGAAAATTATATGGCGTATAAAATGCGCCTATCAATAAATTTATTATAACAAAAACGCCCAAAACAAGACCAATTCTTGTGAAAATCTTGAATTTCTTTTTGAAGATAATATTGATTAAATAATTTAGGAAATAAAAAATAACGTAAATGAGTTTTGGTATATATATTAGTAAAAATGCATAATTCAGCCACAATATTAACTTAAGTTGAAAAGGTTCGTGATAATTCACTTTTCCTAGTTTAAGCCAAGTTAAGAAACATATAAAAATGAAGGCAGGTAAAAAAGATAGAATTTGAACTAAAGTGCTCTTATTTTTCTTTTTTAATTGAATAAAAATAAATATATCAGGAAGAATAATGATAGTTAGCATAACTATCACAACAATTGGATAAATTCTCATTAAATGTAATTGATATGTATATATATACTTTTTTATTAATTATTTTATGCAAAAACATAATAAAAATATCACAAAGATAGCAATTTTGTGCATAATTGGTCAAAAAATCCACATGAATATAAAAGTTTTTTTGTAAATTTGCACTCCCAAAAATTAATACGCACCAAAATCACTATGTCGTATATCTTATTTTTGATTATTCTTTTTATTCTCGTTGCCGATTTTGGCTTGGAGCGATTCCTGTCCTACCTAAATATCAAACATTCCAAAAACACTCTTCCTGAAATACTTTCGGATATTTACGATGCCGATAAGTATAAAAAACAGCAAGAATATTTCCGAACAAATGCTACTTTTGGCATGATTAGCAGTAGTTTTAGTTTTCTAATAACTTTTACTATGTACGCTTTTGGTGGTTTTGGGTGGCTTGATAATATTATTCAAAACGAAATTTCAAACGAGATACTAAAATCGCTGGCATTTTTTGGTATATTATTCATAGTCAATGATATAATCTCAATTCCATTTGAGTGGTACGATACTTTTGTAATTGAAGAAAAGTTTGAATTCAATAAAATTACAAAAAAACTTTTCTTCTTAGATAAACTAAAGTCATATTTATTAACTATAATAATAGGTGGAGCTTTATTCTCTTTGATAATTTGGATATATCAACTCACACCTGAGTATTTTTGGTTACTTGCCTGGGCTGTCATTACAACTTTTAGTCTATTTATGAGCATGTTTTACTCAAACTTGATTGTACCATTATTCAACAAACAAACGCCTTTACAAGATGGAGAATTGAGAAACGAAATAGAAAAATTTGCCATGAAGGTAGATTTTAAGCTAAAAAACATTTTTGTTATTGACGGCTCAAAACGCTCAACCAAAGCCAATGCATATTTTACGGGTTTTGGTCCAAAAAAACGTATTGTACTGTATGATACCTTGATGGACAAAATGACTAATGAAGAAATTGTAGCTGTTTTGGCTCACGAAATTGGACATTATAAACACAAACACACTATTAAGAATATACTTTTATCATTACCAACCAGTTTGTTGCTATTTTATTTGTTAGGTTTAATGTTAAAAAGTGATGCCTTGGCGCAAGCATTAGGTGGGAGTGAAGCCAATTTTCATTTAAATGTGTTGGCATTTGGTATATTGTATTCGCCCATTTCGCTGGTATTAGACTTGCTTACCAATCAGTTATCACGTAAATTTGAATATCAGGCCGACAATTATGCCAACAAATATGGTTTTGGTTTACATTTAATTTCAGGATTGAAAAAGCTTTCAGCAACGTCATTAAGCAATTTGATGCCACATCCGGTTTATGTATTTTTCCATTATTCGCATCCTACATTATATCAAAGGATTACAAATATTTCCAATTGTAAATTGTAAATGAATAAATTGTAAATTTTCAAATATGTTACTAGGAATAATGGGTGCTATGCCCGAGGAAATGGATAAAATAATTGCAACTATCAATAATAAAGTTATTATTGAAAAAGGAAGTCGCATTTATTATCGGGGCGATTTGTTTGGACAAGAAGTAGTTGCAGTTTTTTCACGTTGGGGTAAGGTGGCTTCGGCTACAACTGCAACAAATATGATATTAGAATTTGGCGTTGACAGAATAGTTTTTACGGGTGTTGCCGGTGCTATTTCGTCCGATTTAAATGTAGGAGACATTGTTATTGCACAACGTTTATATCAGCACGACATGGATGCCAGGCCTTTAATGCGTAGATTCGAAATACCATTGACAGGAAAAACATCTTACGAAATTCCATTGCAAAATATTGAAACCATGACAGAAGCGGTGCACAATTTTTTGAAAAATGACAAAGATTTCAGAAAAATACTTACTGATCAAGGGATTATATATCCAAAATTTCAGATTGGCGATATTGCAAGTGGCGACTTGTTTATATCGAGTACTGCCATGAAAAATTCATTGTTACGCAACTTACCATCAGTGGTTTGTGCCGAAATGGAAGGTGCTGCCGTTGCTCAGGTTTGCGACGATTATGGTGTGCCTTTGGTTGTTGTTCGTGTAATATCGGATACAGCCGATGAAGAAGCTCCGGTTTCAGCCATAGGTTTTGTAAATCAACATGCGGGTGATTACTCATTGTCGATATTGAAAGAGTATATTGGGTTAGTGAAAGCTTAGACTTTGGAAAGCAGATAACTGACGACAGACGACAGACAACGGACGATAGTAAATTGACAAAGGTCAAAAAGATGAAGGATTTAGACGAATTTTAAAGTAAAAAAGAATATAATATAATTGGTTTATTTGTATAGAGCGCAATCCTAAATGTCTATTATTGTTTACTTTATATGCAATTTTCAACTAATTCTATTTGGTCCAAATCAGGATTGTCTTTATATTCGCCACGTAGTGGCAATATATTCTAGCCCAATGGCTACGCCTTGGGTATAAGAAATGAAGATATTAGATTCGCCCTGTAAGGGAAAAATATCAATATTGCCCTTATAGGGCGAATTTTTTAATATCTATATAATAACCCAAGGCCTTGCCATTGGGCTAGATTATAATTGGCTTACAGCCAAAAAACTGTAAATTGTAGTGCGCTCTAAGCGCCTATACAAATAAAATAAAATTAATAAGTCGGCAGACAAAGGTCTAAGGACAAAGGAAATAAGATAAATGACAAATGAAAGGCTCAAAAGACCTTTAACTTTCGATTTTGACTTACAACCTTTGAATTTAGGCAAAATAAAATCAATCAATTAATTAACTATTTATTCATTTTTTAAATTTTATGGAGAATAACATTTTTTATTTAGTCCCTATTGCGTCCATTGTCGCACTGGGCTTCGCGTATTACTTTTTCAAGCAAATGCTAAAAGAGAGCGAAGGAACAGATACAATGAAAAAAATTGCAAAACACGTGCGTGATGGTGCAATGGCTTATCTAAAACAACAATACAAAGTTGTAACAATTGTTTTTGTAATTCTTACTTCCATTTTTGCTATTATGGCTTATGGTTTGGAAATTCAAAATCCATGGGTGCCATTTGCATTTATTACCGGTGGTTTCTTTTCAGGTTTAGCAGGTTTCTTTGGAATGAAAACAGCAACTTATGCTTCGGCACGTGCTGCTAATGCTGCTCAACGTTCGTTGAATGATGGACTTCAGTTGGCTTTTCGCTCTGGCGCTGTAATGGGTTTAGTGGTTGTAGGTCTTGGATTACTTGACATTTCAGTATGGTTTTATGCACTTCAATATATTATTGGTGCATTAGATTCAACTACAAATGCAATTATTGAAGCTAATCCTTCTATGAAGCTAATTATTATTACTACTACAACCCTTACTTTTGGTATGGGAGCTTCTACTCAAGCCTTGTTTGCTCGTGTAGGTGGTGGTATTTTCACCAAAGCTGCCGACGTAGGTGCTGACCTTGTAGGTAAAGTTGAAGCCGGAATTCCTGAAGATGATCCTCGTAACCCAGCTACTATTGCCGATAACGTAGGTGATAATGTAGGTGACGTAGCAGGTATGGGTGCCGACTTATACGAATCATATTGTGGTGCTATCCTTTCGACTGCCGCGCTTGGTGCTACTGCATTTGCCGGAATGGGACTTCAAACACAGTTTAACGGTGTTATTGCTCCAATGATTATTGCTGCTGTTGGTATTATTTTATCAATCGTTGGTATTTTTCTTGTTAAAGCAAAAGAAGGTGCTTCACAAAAACAATTACTTGCTGCTTTAGGTCGTGGTGTGAATGTAAGTTCAATCCTGATTGCCATTTTCTCATTAGGAATCCTTTATTATCTTGATATACCAAATTATTTAGGTATTTGGGCTTCCATGTTGGCTGGTTTGGTTGGTGGTATCGGAATTGGTAAAGTGACTGAATATTATACTTCATCGGCTTACAAACCAACACAAAATATTGCTGAATCAACAAAAACAGGTCCTGCTACCGTAATTATTTCGGGTATTGGTACCGGTATGATTTCAACTGCATTCCCGGTTCTTATCGTTGGTACTTCAATTATTTTAGCTTTCCTTTTTGCTGCCGGTTTTGATATGAATAATATCAGCATGGGATTATATGGTATTGCTATCGCTGCTGTAGGTATGTTATCAACCCTTGGTATCACTTTAGCAACTGATGCTTACGGACCAATTGCTGATAATGCAGGTGGAAATGCCGAAATGAGTGGTTTAGGTGCTGAAGTTCGCAAACGTACCGATGCATTGGATACATTAGGAAATACTACTGCTGCTACTGGTAAAGGTTTTGCTATTGGATCGGCTGCATTAACTGCTTTGGCTTTGATGGCTTCGTACATGGAAGA
>CAMBSB010000113.1 GCA_945870155.1 Paludibacter jiangxiensis
GACCATTTATCGTTTAGTTTTGCATTTACACTACCTTTGAGATTGTATCTTTTGTATTGGTCGTTCACAAAAACGCCTTTTTCGTCCTGATAACCAACACCTACAACATAAGCCACATCTTTTGTTCCGCCCGAAATATCAACATAATGGTTTTGTTGAATGCCTTGTTGTGTTACTAATCCAACCCAGTCGGTGCTTTTATTGCTTAAATAACGGTCGAGTAACCACTGGCTACCACCAAAAGCACCATTTGCATATACTTGTTGAAGACCTTTGCCATCGGCTAAGTCGCGTAATTGTACACCACCCATCCATACATTTTTCAAATCGGCGGTTGCAAATTCGAGTACGCCATCATTATTGGTATCCGAAGTATATTGGTAATTGAGAACACGGTATTTCATCCATTCCTGAGTGTCCATAAAGTTAGGCATACGTGCAATGTTCGAAACGCCATAATATCCGTCGTACGAAATGGCTGTTTTCGAAGCTTGTTGCACACTTTTACCCGATTTGGTTTGAACAATTACAACGCCATTCGATCCACGAGAACCATAAATAGCAGTAGAAGATGCATCTTTTAGGATGTCAATTTTTTCAATATCCTGAGGATTTAAAAATTCGATGTTTGAAGTAATAACACCATCAACAACATAAAGTGGAGCAGTATTTCCGGATACGGAGTTTTGTCCACGAACAATAATATCAAATGAAGCCCCAGCACGAGACGATTTTTGCTGAATCTGAACTCCCGGAACCGTACCTTGAATGGCACTTACTACGTTAGTTGTACCGCGTTCAGTAATTTTAGCTGCATTTACACTCGAAACCGCACCTGTTAAGTCTGATTTACGTACCGAACCATAACCAACTACAACAAGTTCGTCCAAACCTTGCGTGTCATCTTTTAAAGTAGCATTGATTACTGAGCCGCTAATGGCAATTTCGGAGGTTTCCATACCAACGTATGAAATAACTAATATTTTGGCACTTTGTGGAACAGATAAACTGTAAGCACCATCATAGTTTGTAACTGTGCCAACGGTTGTTCCTTTAACAAGAACCGAAGCACCGATAATTGACTCACCTGCGGCATCTTTTACCACACCTGTAATTGTTTTCGTTTGCGCCCAAGTCAATGAATAAACCGACAAGACCATAACGATGAACAAAACACGTTTCAAAATTAAACTGTTTTTCTTCATTTTGTGAATTAAATTTTAGTAATTAGAATTAGAGATTTTTTTGAAATAAATTCGGGGCTAAATTAGCTTGAAAAGTTCAAATTGGGGGTTAATTTTTGACTGAAAAGGTGGATTATTTGACTTTTTAGGAAGAAATTTAAATATAAAAATCCTTGTGATTTTACTTAATATAATTGAAAAATCGATTACTTAAAATTGTATTCAATTGAAATTAAGCTACTTAGATTTGTGGAGTTTTTCCCTGATTATTTTATCCATAATATGTCAATAAAATAAGTGGAATTCAATCTTAAAAAACAAATATTTTCAAATAAAAATTTATAAATAAAGTTGGAAACACTACTTACATTATAAGTTTATTTTGAAGGAATCCACCCATCATTTCTTTTAAAAACTTCTTCTTTCGTAATTATAGAAGCCTCTTTTTGTGTAAGCACTTTTATCCATTTTACACGTTGATCCAGCTTAGCTCCTTCACCCCTATTATTAAATTCGGCATAACGAACTGTTTTTTCATTTTCGGCATTACGCCAGTTGTCCCAACCACTTCGATGTATGCCTTTTGGCAAGTTACAATTCATAAACACGGTCATAGAATATGCTCGCCAAGGTCTACCCAGATACATAGCACTAACGCTATCGGCCAATGTTACGGTACAATTATTAAAAATAAAACCGTAATTAATTGTTTGTGGAGTATTGGCTGCTGTTATATAAGAGTTTCGTTTACAATGAATTGTACATGCTTCGAACCAAGCTGTAGATGGTCCGAAAATAAAATCGGTAGTACCTTCGATATAACAATTTTCAAATAATTGACGTGAATTTTCGCGTCCGGCATAAATAGTGTCCTGATTTCCTAAAAATCGACAATTTCTAAAAGTTATTCTATCACCTTCCACATGCAAAGCCACAGCCTGTCCCATTTGTGCTGCCGAATTCTCAACAGTCAGGTTTTCCATCACTATATCGTTACCTGATATTTTTAAAGTGAAGGTTTTAAAAGTACCCATTTTGTTAATATTGGCATGGTCATCGTAATTAAGTATGGTCTTATCACGATCTTCGCCCACTATATTCAAATTGCAAACATGCGTGGGAATTATCAATTTTTCTTTGTAAAAACCTTTTTTAATAAAAATAGTTACCGTGCCGGCAGGATTAAAAGCACGTACAGAATCAATGGCCTGCTGAACTGTTCGGAAATGTCCCGTTCCATTTCGGTCAACTACAATAGTATTTGGAGATGTTTGCGCCGAAATACTAAATATTATACTTAAACAGATGAGAAGCAAATTGATTTTTTTCATTTTTTAATATTTTCCATACCTACCCCCTAAACCCAACCTCACCACTCCTGATAGCTATCGGGACTATCGAAATGGAGAGGGAGGATGAGGGGGATTTGACAAGTACTTAAGTTTATGTTAGTTGTTTAATATCAGCTCCTTGTGCAACCTAATCCCTTTATCTATCTGGATTTTTTTGGCTCATGGGAGTTTCTTGATTAATACTTATCAGTCATTGTTTTGACTAAACTGTTCAGGTAAATTTCAAGATAAGTATATCCACTTTTATCTGTTTCGTTGGCTAATTTTCCTTTATAATGTTTTTCGAGCCAACCATCAGGGATACCATCTTCATTGCTATCGAGTGGAGCTGCAGATGATTTGTATACTGGCCATCCACCCACATCATTTTGTGAATCAATAAGTCCGGGTAGTCCATCTACCGAACCTTTATATGTTGTATTTCCGTTTTTTACTTCATTCACCACTCTTTTATCAACCGCATCGCGCACCAAAGATGCTCCGGCCACCAACAAAACTTTCTTGTAAGCCTTGGTTGCAGTTTGTTGATTCAATGTCATGTAATTGAAAGGAACACCTGCTTTGCAACTATCAGATTTAACTGTTTTATCAATGTCAACACCCAACCAGTTATTTTCTGTTACATCTTTATAACCAAACACAAAGTTTTTTTCGACAAAATACTTACCATAACCTGGTAAACAGCTATCAGGTTTTATGTCTATATCCACATTGGTAATGCGGTTTCGAACATTTTTTTTAGTTGCCGGACCGGCTTTAAAATAATTGGCCACAATATTATATTTTCCACTTTCGCCCCCATACGAACTATGCGTACCCCAATTGTAAATTACATTGTTGCGAAAATCAACACGCTCTTCGTCAACTGAACTTCTGTAATTTAATCCCGAGCGACGCAACCCATTAAAACGCGGATTGCGACTATCGTGATGTGCAATCAGGTTGTGATGAAACGAAACATTTTTGCCTCCCCAAATTCCGCCATAACCATGTGTACCTTTTTTATGTACAGAGTTTCGCAAACTTTCGGAAACAATGCAGTATTGCATCGTAAAATTTTCGTTGCTATAAAACGATGCACATTCATCTGTGCTCCAGCTCATTGAACAATGATCAATCATCAGATTATTACAATCATTTCCTTTAAAAGCATCATCTTGAACTGCATTTTCATCGCCCATTCTAAATCGCAAAAAACGTACAATTACATTGTCGGCATCAACTATTACCGGATAAGCTTTTATACAAATACCGTCGCCGGGAGCAGTTTGTCCGGCTATAGTTAAGTCGCCCTTGTTAATTTTTAGTTCTGATTTTAAATTAATGATTCCACTGATTTTAAATAATATGGTTCGTGGACCCGTTTTGCCTATTGCCCAACGTAAAGTACCGGGCGATTTATCATCTTCGAGCGAAGTAACATAATACACCTTCCCTCCTCGCCCACCGCTGGCAAACATGCCACCGCCTTGAGCTGTGGGGAAAGCAGGAGTTTGAGCAAAGGGATAATTTATGTTGAAAAATGTGCCGATTATTATCGATATAAAGAAAACAAAATGATGTTTTGACATAGATTAATTTAAATAATTACCTTGATTGTTTTTACAAATTGTTTGTTATTCATCACTCTTACCAGATAAACTGTTGATTTTAAACCTGAAACGTCAAATGTAATACTATTTTCGTTTGTTGTCACTTCTTTTACAACTCTGCCCATCAAATCACTTACAATTACTTTTTCAATTATATCATCCGAAGAGAGCAAAAACATTTTATTTTCACGTTGATATGTAAACTCAACATCAAATGTTTTGTTTGATTTTGGTGTGAAAATTCCCGAAACCATAACTCCTGAATTTTGATTTTGGGTAATAGTTAAAACTAAACTATTTAAGTAAAGTTCAAGGTAAGTATATCCTTCGGAATTTATTTGGTTTGCTGTTTTCCCCGGAAAGTTAGCATCGAGCCAACCATCAGGAATGCCATCTGCGTCGGTATCGGTTGGTGCAGTTGTTGAATTGTAAACAGGCCAACCTCCAACATCGCTTGGGGAGTCGATAATTCCGGGCCTCAATGTCACTGAACCATTATAAGTTGCTGTACCATTGCGTGTTTCGTTTACAACACGAATATCCACAGCATCGCGTACCAACGAAGCTCCTGCATAATCGAGCACTCTTAGAAAAGCAGTTTCGGCATCATGAAGCGGTATTGCCTGAATTGGAAAAGGAACCAGGGCTTTACAACTTGTGGTATTAACCCCCGATGCATAAGTTACACCAAGCCAATTATTTTGAGTATTTGTGGTACTTCCATAAACATAATTATCCTGAATATAGTAAGTACCAAATCTTTGTCCATAGGCTGAAGAAGCATCGATATCAACCTGTGTAACTTTATATTTAATGGTCGATTTGGTTGCCGGTCCAAACTTGATATAATTTCCAACAATATTATATTTTCCAGCAGCCTCGCCACCATACGAACCATTATCGCCAAAATTATAAATTACATTGTTTCTAAAGTCTAAACGCTCTTCATCTAAAGGATTAGTGTAATCGAGGCCTGAACGTTTCCAACCATTAAAACGAGGATTGCGGCTATTGTGATGTGCAATAAGGTTGTGATGGTATGATGCATTTTTACCGCCCCAAAGTCCACCATATCCATGAGCTCCTTTTGCATGTCCTGCATTATTGAGCGATTCGGCAATTATACACCACTGTAATGTAAAGTTTTCGTTGGCATAAAACGAAGCACATTCATCAATACTCCAACTCATGGAACAATGATCTAAAATAATATTTTTACGATAACGTCCCCAAATAGCATCACTTTCGTTGGTAGTAATTTCATTCCCCAACCTGAAGCGCATATATCTGATAATTACATTGTCAGCATCAATATTCATCTCGTAATTTCTTAAGCAAATACCATCGCCGGGAGCAGTTTGACCTGCAATGGTTACATTTCCATTCGTAATTTTTAAAGCACTCTTTAGTGTTATCAGCCCTGAAACTTTAAAAAGTATAGTACGCGCACCACTTTGAGTTACAGCCCAACGCAATGTTCCCACTGAACCATCATCGGCGAGCGAAGTTACATACAGCACTTTACCGCCACGTCCTCCGGTTACATATTTTCCTCCACCTTCAGCTCCGGCAAATGCAGGCGTTTGGGAAAAAGAGAATTGAGAATTGAGGATTGAGTATGTAAAAATGAGAAATGCAAGAATGTATTTTGGCATAATTATTTTTTGTTCAGGGTTTTAAAAGTTTGGAAATTTGAAGATTTGAAGATTTGAAAATTGAAGATTGAGGAGTCCCTACTTTATGTTCTTTGCTTAACTCATTGTTCTTACCCGATAGCTATTAGAGATTATTTTTTAACATTATATTTCTTGAATCTTGGCTCTCTAATCTTTGTTCTTTGCTCTTTGCTCTAATATCCTGTTTTTTATTTATCCAGCATCACACTCACCATCATAAATGGCGCTACAGTTTTGGGGTCATTATCACGTATGGGTTCCGATAAATAGTATTCATAACTTCCATCGCGGTAATTTTTATCACCACCAAGCCCAGAAACGGCACAACAATCGGTTAATGAGATGGTTCCATCCGGGTTGTTTTTTAAAAATCGTTTAAGGAATTGAGCATATAGTTTTTTACCTGTTTTCAGATATGATTTTGGCAAATATCCTTTTTGTGCTCCTTTTACTATGCTATAAATAAACATAGCTGAACCTGACGATTCGATATAATTTCCTTTTTCACCCACCTTGTCGGTTACCTGATACCACATTCCTGTTTTAGGATCGCGAAAATTCAATAGAGATTTGGTTAGTTCATTTAAAATTCTGATTACTTCAGGACGTTTTGGATGATTTACAGGTATAAAATCGAGGGCATCCACCATAGCCATCATATACCAACCCATGCTTCTGCTCCAAAAATTGGGCGATGTGCCTGTTACAGGATTCGACCATCGTTGCTGACGACTTTCGTCCCATCCATGGTAATATAATCCGGTTTTGGAATCATAACTATGCTTGGCCATAGTAATTATCTGATGCGTAACATCATCGAAAACTTTTGGTAGCTTGTTGCGATAAGCATATTCGGCTAAAAAAGGACTTGCCATATATAAACCATCGAGCCACATTTGGTGTGGATACACTTTTTTATGCCAAAATCCACCGTCGGAAGTTCGAGGGTGAGTTTGCATTTGACTGTATAAAGTGTCGATGGCAATGCGCAATTTTTCTTCTTTTGTTACATCATGTAGTAAAAACAGGAATTTACCCGGATTAACTTTATCGATATTATAATCAAGCTTTTTGTAAACAATTATCTTACCCTTGGCATCGATAATCGTATCAGTATAACTTTTTATAAAATCAAAGTATCGATTGTCATTGGTTTTTTCCCATACTTTGTAAAATGCCTGTAATTCAAGCCCATTGCAATAATCCCATTTAAGACTTTTTGCAAAATCAAGCATCCAACTCTCGGGATTTCTTTTCATCTCTGAATCGGCCATTTTGATGTAAAATTTCTGCCCGGCAAAAAGCTGAGCAGAAATTAAAATTAAAATGATAGAAATATTTTTTTTCATTTTAAATTATTTATTGAACTTTCGCATGTTGCTAATTATTTGATTTTCTGATTGTTTCAAAAATTTGCAAATTGATTATCAGATGATTACAAAAACATAACTCTTATGTAATTATTATCGTTTGACCTCTCCCCTAACCCCTCTCCAAGGAGAGGGGAAAAGTTCATTGCAAGTATAAAAGTCATCATGTCCATGTAAGTATTACATATTCAGTTATTTGAACTTGCGAAAGTTGAATTATTTGTTTATAAATGCACTGAAAAGCAGCTTATTATTAAATTGTAAATCGTAAATAATGAAATTGTAAATTCTACTTCATTCCAGCAATTTTGCTTTTGTCAATTGTTGACGGCAATTTAATATTTTCCGATTTTCCTTCAATTTTTACAGTCTCGGTGTTCGATGGAGGACTATAAAAATCGATAAGTTCGAAATCCTTAACGTTTTTGAGCAATAAAGCAGGTCCGGACTGTGGCAAAATATGGATGTTTTTAAAATTCACACCTGTCGATTCGCTTAAAACAGCTCCGGATTTGGCGCTAATAAATGCATTTTCAACACTTATATTTGTTATGTTCATTTCAGGTAATCCATTGAAATACATTGCCCTATTGGCATTGCGCGAAACTATGTTTTTTACGTATATATTTTTAAATACCGGTGTTTCTTCCGTAACAAGTGGCAACACTGTTTCCGTTGGATTTTCATCACCATCCTCGGCCGATTCCGAAGCTGATTTTCCGCCATAATACAAATCGAATAAAAACGAATCGGTAACAATATTAAACATATAAATATCGCTGATATAAATATTTTCAACAACTCCACCACGTCCACGATTACTTTTGAAACGTAAACCAACATCAGTGCCTAAAAACTGACAATTACGTACCGACACATTACGTACACCTCCCGACATTTCGCTTCCAACCACGAAACCACCATGACCTTGAAAAACTTTACAATTATCTACTATCAGATTTTCGGTAGGTCGCGCTCTTCTGCGTCCATCAACATCCTTGCCCGATTTGATACAAATTGCATCATCGCCTACATCAAATGTACTGTTAATAATTAAAGTGTTTTTGCACGATTCCACATCAATTCCATCACCATTTTGAGCGTAACCAGGATTACGAACAAGTACATTATCAACTATTAAATTTTCGCACATCAAGGGATGTATATTCCAACTTGGCGAGTTTTCGAATAAAACATCCTGCAACAATATATTTTTACATTCAATAAAACTTACCATCACAGGACGTAAAAAGTCCTTAACTTGTAACCATTCTGAATCGGTATAAATCCCTTTAGGAACATTCATATCACTTAAGGTCTCCCCTTTCAAAGAACTTGCCGTAGGAAACCAATAGTCTGGATTTTTGAGTACTCCGCCCGATTTTACAACCTTTTTCCAATGATTTTCAGTCACTTTCGATCTTTTGAGTGGTCGCCAAGCCTCTCCTGACCCATTAATTGAACCCTGACCAGTAATGGCAATATTCACCAAATTACGTCCAGAAAGAGGTGATTGACAACGCTTTGTATCAAGTCCTTCGAAACTCGTATTCACAATGGGATAAAGATTAAAATCACCTGAAAACAATATTAATGCTCCTTTATCTAAATGCAAATTAATATTCGATTTCAGCACTATGGGACCTGTAAACCAGACACCGGCAGGAACAAGCAACTTGCCTCCACCTTTAGATACTAATTTCTCAATCGCACTTGCAAATGCTTTGGTATTTAATGTTATACCATCGCCAACACCGCCTGTTTCAAGTACCGAAACGCAATTTTTCTTAAACACAGGTGGTTTAATTTTTTGCATTTCGAAAGGAAGATTTTTATAATATTGAGCATAATTATCCCTGGCTTGAACTGCCGATAAAAATATTACAGAAAAAACTAAAAACCCAATTAATTTTAATTTTCTAAACAACATATTCATATAATTTTAATATATAAAAACTAATACCAACGTAAATCACCTGCAATACCTTTACCTGCAAAAGCTGAAGCTTTGAGTTTAAAATCGCCATTAACAGGGTCATTCCAAAGAGCTGTTGACGCTCCTGCAAAAGCTGTCATTTGCGGTTTTATAGAGTATGAAGTCACAACTGTAATCGGGTCATCAACATAATCTGTAGTGTAAAAACTGCCTGTTACACTTAAATTTACTGAAGTGGCTTTTCGTACACCATTGGCACCTAATGCACCACCGGAGCTACCAAAAACACAATTTTTAATCGCAATACCGTTTGTTACCGTTGTTCCATTGGCATCAATCAAGTATCTGGCTGAACCCGCATCTTGCATTCCCTGATTTATTGTACAATTTGTTATATTAATATTGCCCATTGTAGCCACAACCGGTGCAGCAACAGTACGCAAAATCAATGAACCTTTAAAATTGTAGAATGTACTATTTGTCATATATATATTGTTAATATAATCAGCAGAGTTGCTATTTACAATGGCATAAGTGCTTGAAAAACCAATTTCGTTGATGGTACATCTGTTGAATGTTAAAGTATCAATTACCTGACCTTTAGATGCTTGCAAACGCATTGGCGTGTTGCCAAAATTATGCAATTTACAATTATTGAAAGATAAATTCGATACAGTGGTCATCAAGTTATTATTAAACAAATAACCGATTTTTGTCGATGCGGAGTTATTATCGCAATAACCTGTGATATCCAGGTTCTCGAATCGCACAAAACTAATTATCGAAGCATCAGCAAATCCAAATATATTACTTGTTGAAGTAGGTAAACCCGCCGTCATACAAACTATAGAATGTGAATTGGGATTAGCGCCTTTAATTTTCACACTTTTAGTAAATCTATAAGTGCCTCCACCGGTAGGAAAAACCACTCCGGGTGCTAATACAACTACCTGACCTTCTGAAGCATTATTTATTGCTGCAATAATATCCTGACCTGATTCTACATAAACATCACCTTCAACTAAAACCTTAATTGTTCCGCGCAAAATACTATTGTTGTAAATTTCAACATTGTATTTTGAATTTGATAAAGCGGAAACTTCAGTTTCACCTTTTAAAATTTGATCAGCAGTAAGCGCAATTGTTTTTACAACAACTTCATTGGCAGTTAATTTAAGTGTATTCACGTTCGCTGCCGGACGCCATTTAACCTGAATTATTTGCCAGCCAACCATAACTGAATTAAATCCCTCGAATAAATTTTCGGCAGGAGTTACAAATCTAATCTGGTTGAACTTTGAATGTTTGGTTGTATCTGCTGCATTGGCTCTGATACGTGCATAAAAAGTTGATTTACCTGCAAATTCCTGTTTGAAATTTAATACCGTTAGCGTAGTATCTAAAATTGGTTTTTTGAAATCTAAGCTATCGCTACTTACTTGTAAAGTGTACGACACTGCACTATCTACCGGTGCCCAGCTCAATGTTGCTTCTGTTTTATTTAGCTCAGCAGCAAAATTAATAGGACGGAACAAATAAGGAAGTTCCAAATTTACATCATCTTTACAGGATGAAAATGCGCTGAATATCAAGACTGTAGAAATCAGCACTTTCAATATATTTTTCATTTTACTTTTCATTTTAAATTGATTTTATTTGATTGGGAGTGCCATTATTAATTATCGTAACCATAATCGTTAGTTAACATACCATTACTCACCAGAATAATTTGATGCATAATGGGCAACAATTGCTTTTGATCCGGATTTCCATGATACATGGCATTGATAAAACCATCGCTCAAATAGTACTCAGGATTGGTAGAAGTTGTGGCTTGAGTCCAAGTTTTTTTAGTCCATCCTCCGGTAGGGTCAGTGGCAATTTTGTCTTGAGTTTCGCCACGTTGCAAACCGTAAATAACCAAAACACGTTCGCCGGTAGTAATCGTATTATCAACCACATATTTTGAATAAATTATCTGTGGCACATCTGCATATTCACCTGTACCATCGCGCAAAGCGGCAAGTTTAAGCTTAGCCTTGTCGATACCTGATTTTAATTCACCCCAACGAATTAAATCGTATTTGCGAATATTTTCACCGGCAAATTCATAAGCACGTTCCAACTTGATATTATCCAAAGTTAAAGGCAAATCGTAACTTGAAGTTGCAGTTAAAGGCTGACCAAAAGCCCTGCGACGTACCTGATTAAAATAAGCTTGTCCTTCGGTTCCGTTTAAAAACAAATCAGCCTCTGCAAACATAAGCAGCACATCGGCATAACGAATAACTATAGGCGAAACGCCATCATCGGTACCTGTAATGGGTGTTTTCATCCATTCGGCACGCCATTTACCTATATTAAAGCCGGTTATACCCGATGATAATGATTGTTCCATTTTACTATCCACCGTACTTTTTGCAACTTTATATGGCACTACCGTAATATCACGCCTGGTATCGTTTACATTATAATCGTAAAAGAAATTGGGCATTATTTTAAATTGACCACCAATGGAAACCGTATTGTTTTTTCCATCCGCATCGCGCGGTAAACCAAAGTTGTAAACCATACGTCCACGAATTCCGAAATTATAAGGCAATTGCCAAATAGCTTCACGTCCGTGAGTTTCAATATCCTGACATTGATCGTAGAAAACTGATTTAAATGTAGGCGCCAAGGCATATTTTCCATCAGAAATAATATCACGACAAGCCTGACGAGCTATCGTGTAAAGTTCTTTTCTCCGTTCATCCGTTACCGTAATTTTAATTTCGGCACCTGCTGTACCTACCGGACGCATTGAATAACCAGCTGCCGACAAGCAAATTCGGGCAAGTAATCCGCGTGCTGCATCTTTACTCAATCGTTTGGTCGACAAGGTATATTTCTGACCTGGACCATACATTAAACTTGATGCTTCTTGTAAATCAGCAATTATCTGTTTGTAAATTTCATCTCTATCGGTTTTAGCCAGATAAATACTGGCTTCGCTTACTGGTTCAAATCGTGCCGGAACATCTCCCCACCATTTTATTAAATCATAATAGAAAAACGAACGCATGGTAAGCGCTTCACCTAACAAATGACCCATATCAGAACCTGCAGTAGGATTTCCAAATTTCCGTATGCCTGCAATTGCCAAATTGGCTCTTTCAACTCCCTGATAAATTCTACTCCATGGATTGGCTGCATCTACATTGTTGTAACCATCTCCAATAGTTGAATTTGGATTGTATAAGGCAAATAAATCATCTGATTTTGTTGAATTTAAGGTAGTTCCTGCCGACCATCCTGAACGATATTCAATGTCGGTATTCAATGCCATTTGTAACCATAAACGATTGCGGTACGAATTATTTTGACCAATAATATCGTAAATAGCACCTATAGCTAAATTGGCTGAGTCGGGATGACTGAAAACCATGTCATCGCTCAGCAAAGAATTACTTGGAACATCGAGCAGACTATCACAAGCCGAAAATGTGAGTGATAGTGCGATAGCTGCCAACAAGGCTTTTATATTTATTATTTTTTTCATGACTAAAGATTATTAAAAGGTTAAGTTAATACCAAAATTATACGAACGACTTTTGGGATAAGCTGAGTAATCAACTCCCGGAGTTGCCGGTGTAGCCCTACGTGTATCTACTTCGGGATCGTAACCACTGTAATTTGACCAGGTATATAAGTTATAAGCAGTTGCGTACAATCTTAATTTCTGAACATAGAATTTTTTAGTCAGTTTACTTGGAAGCGTATAACCCAATGTAACATTATTCAACCTCAAAAACGAACCATCTTCCATAGCCCAGGCTGTAGTTACATAACGTCCGGTTGGTGCTGCCCAGCTTGTTGCGTTTGCATTCATGGTAGTCAACAATGCCGGATTGGTAATGCGCTTTCCTGTAGCCCAATCAACCTGAGTATAGGAAGTTTCGCCTAAATCGAGCATATTGCGATGTTTGTAATACAAGGCTGACATTTCAATTTTGCTGGCATTATAAATATCGTTTCCGTATACCCAGTTAAAATTAATTACGGCATCGAAACCTGCATAATCGCCTGAGAATGAAAATGCGCCAAAATGTTTTGGATTGGTATCTCCAATTTGTTTTCTGTCGAGTTCAGTAATTCGTCCATCACCATTTATGTCGGCCAATTTCATGGCTCCCGGTCCCCAACTCAAACCTGAAATAGTACTATTATCAACAAATACTTTACCATCAGCATCTTTATAAGTTTTTGTAACTCCATCGGCCAACAATTCCATGGTTGGATATTTGGCTGCATTCATTACCCATTTTGAACCGCTCCAACTAAAGTCATCAGCACTGTAAAAACCTTCGTTTACATATCCAAATACTATTCCCATAGGATTTGTTGGCGATACCATAAAACTGTTTGAAGCTTCCGACATGCTTGTCCAGCTTTCGTTAAAGCTATAAGTGCTTAAACCGCCCAGATCCAAAACCTTATTTTTATTGGCACTGATATTGAATGAGAAATTGATATTCAGCTTTTTAGTTTGTACCAATGCCGCGTTCAAGCTAAGTTCAACACCTTTATTTGAAGTTGTAGCAGCATTTTGCCATTGATAAGCATAACCAACGCCACTGATAGGCATTCTTATCAAAACATCTTCAGTTTTGTTGGAATATGCTTCAACCGAACCATTAATTCTGTCTTTTAAAAAGCCGAAATCAAGTCCAACGCCACTGGTAATTGTTGTTTCCCATCTTAAATCAGGGTTGGCCAAAGTCTCACCTACAGCATAAATACGTGTCGACATGGAAGTTGGAAGGTAATTGGAATTCCCTGATTTGTATGTACGCACAAAGGCTGCATTGTCGATGCGGTTATTGCCCGATTCGCCATAACTACCACGAAGTTTTAAGTTGGACAACCATGTGTTTGTATTTTGCATAAAACCTTCTTCAGAAATACGCCATCCGGCTGATACCGATGGGAAATAACCCCATTTGTTTTTACCCGAAAATTTACTCGAACCATCGGCACGCATAGTCAGCGCGAGTAAATACTTATCATTTACATCGTAGTTTACACGACCAAAGAATGAAATCATGCGGTCGTCCATATCTTTAAAACCTACAGTTCCAAAGCGGTTTGAACCATTTTGTGTGCTGTCCCAAGCCTGTACCGAATTATATTCCAGCGGTAAAGCTTCTATATTAATAGTCTCGGTACTGTTCGATCGGTTATAAGTTTCCTGACCAACTACAGCCGAAAGATTATGACCTTTAATAATATTGTTCTTTTTATAATTGATTACATTCGTGTTTTGGAAAGTTGTAACATCGCCCGCAGTTAATAATACTGCCGGAGCTTGCACATCAAAATTTCCAACTCTTCTTTTCAATGCTCCACCT
Source organism: Paludibacter jiangxiensis (assembly GCA_945870155.1). Classification (GTDB taxonomy): domain Bacteria; phylum Bacteroidota; class Bacteroidia; order Bacteroidales; family Paludibacteraceae; genus Paludibacter; species Paludibacter jiangxiensis_A. Next base: position 14,501 of record CAMBSB010000113.1, read on the forward strand.
TCGCGTACATAATAAGTAGTCAGTCCAAAAAAGCGTTTGTCATCTTTATCGGTGTTCGAAATACCTACTGTACTTCTCCACGACAGGTTTTTGGCCAAATTGATGGTAAAGCCACCGTTAATATTCAAATCCCTGTTTTTTTGAATTCTATCATTATCGGCAGTAGTTTTAAGTGGAGAATATAAGCTTGCACTGGCTTCAATATCATCATCCTGCGAAATCAGATTTTTAAGCGTGATGGGCGTGTAAATTACTGCATTTTTCACCCTCGAATCCGAAGTTGATTTTTCGCTACCACTCACATCGTTGGCACCCGAACCATTAATTTTTGTCAAAGCCAGGCGACCTGATGCATCCAGTTTTAACCATTTCAATGCCTGGTAGTTGAGTTTTAAACTCAAATTATCTCGTTGATATGCCGACATGGCCATAATGGCTTTGTCCTCAATGCGGCTGTAACTTGCATTGTATTTGAGCTTTTCGGTACCACCCGACAGCGTTAGCGTGTGGTTTTGTGTAAAACCCGTGCGTCCAAAAGTCTCGTCCTGCCAGTTGGTTCCATTCACATAGTTGTATAAGTCAATATCACCATAGCTACCAAAATACTTTTCGTAATCGCCGGCCACGGTATTTCCCCAGATTGCACGCTCATATTGCTTTTGGGCAAACTGATAAGGAGATAAAACATCCAGTCTTTTTGAAATATTTTTGATACCGGCATATCCGCTGTATGTTACTGACATTTTTCCTTTTTCGGCACTTTTAGTAGTAATAATAATAACTCCATTGGCACCACGCGAACCATAAATAGCCGTGGAAGAAGCATCTTTCAATACATCAATGGATTGAATTTCGGAAGGAGCAATGTCTTTGATATGATCGCGGGCAAAACCATCCACTATATACAAAGGTGTATTGCTTTGAGTGATAGAACCACCACCGCGTACGCGAATTTTAATTTCGGCATCGGGCGATCCTTCCGAAGTTGTAACCTGCACACCTGTCAGTTTCCCTGTCAATGCTTCGGCTACCGTTGCTACCGGAATGTCTCTCAACACCTTTTCGCTTACCGACGACACAGAACCGGTCAGGTCGCGTTTACGTTGTGTTCCATAGCCGATAACAACCACATCATCCAACACCTTGGTATCTTCAACAAGTGAGACTTTTAGATTTGTGCCGGAAATTGTAATTTCTTTCGTTTGCATTCCAACATAAGAAACAAGCAAAGTTTTAGCACTTGCCGGAACATTCAAATTAAATTCACCATTGATATTGGTAACTGTACCAATATTCGAACCTTTAACAATAACCGATGCTCCAATAATTGTTTCGCCAGAAGCATCTTTAACTACTCCTGAAATCGCTTTGGTTTGTGCCAACAACATAGAGCTTAGCCCAAGCATCACAAAGAAAAATAAAAACATCTTTCTGATTCGATTTCGGAAAAATTTTTTTTCTGTCATTTTGTAATTATATTTAATTGTATTAGAATAAATTTTAATACCACAAAAGTAAAATGATATTTCAATATTCATGTGCATAATTTGACTAATTAGTTGGATTTTTTGACGAAATAGTATTTAATATTTTCTTGCGAATGGCCAACAAATAGCGTATACTATTGTATATCATTACATTATATAAATGCACAAAATTATCGCTGTAAGTTTAACAATGTAAACAATAAAAATTAATTACAAATTTTGATTAGGTTATTTTCAATCAATAATGAAATTATTTTACTAAAATTGGAGTAAAAATCTATGCAGTTTAATAAGGGATATTATGAATATGTAGAAACAAAATTAACCAATACACTACTATATCAATTTATATAATTACCAAAGCCGGAAGCAGTAAAGCGAAATAAAGAACAATAAACCAAACCACAACAAGAGCATATAGAGATAATTTTTAAATATGTAATTTTTTATGGTCAATTAGGTTAAACATGTAAAAATAATGTTTATATTTGCAGGGTGAAAAAAAAACATAGAAGATCTTTAGAAACTTGTATATAAAAATGGGGAAATAAAGATTGTAGAGTAAGATATTTGCGGAAAGCCGAGAAAAAAATGACAGTGAAAACACGTTTTGAACCTTGTAGAAAATATTGATATAAAAATAAACCTAAGTACGACATGTTTTGGCAGAGTTGGTATCTACTTTTGCCATAAATAAAGGGAAACTATCAATAAATTATAATTATGGAAAATTTTACAGCAATTGATTTTGAAACCGCACAAGGTTATCGTTGGAGTATTTGTCAGGTTGGACTCGTAAAGGTTGAAAATGGCATTTTTACAGATGAATTAAATTTATTGGTATAGGCGCTTAGACCGCCCGAGTTAATATATTGATTATAAACGTATAGGTTCTTTTAAAACCATCTTTCTTATGAGTAAATCGAAGATTGTCTCCATATTTGAGCGCCTGTTGTACCTAAAGTGGTACTCATC
>CAMBSB010000114.1 GCA_945870155.1 Paludibacter jiangxiensis
ACCTTGATGAGTACCACTTTAGGTACAACAGGCGCTCAAATATGGAGACAATCTTCGATTTACTCATAAGAAAGATGGTTTTAAAAGAACCTATACGTTTATAATCAATATATTAACTCGGGCGGTCTAAGCGCCTATACCAATAAAAAAATTATTAATCAACTTATAATAAGTCTATTGAGATGAAATCAAAAATGCTATTTGGGCTTGTAATATTAGTTTTTTATGCTTGTAACACACGAGCTAAAGAAGAAAAGTTGGCCGATAAAAATCTAAACCGAATTGAGTCACTTATAAAAAATGAGTCGTATAACGACGCAAAAAAAGCAATTGACAGCATTCATATTTTGTTTCCACGACTAGTAAATAAACGCAAAATTGCTTCGGCACTAAAAGATACAATTATAAGGCGACAAAGTTCTCTTAATCTTTTGTATTGCGAAAAAATTCTACCTCAGAGGCAGCATGAACTTGATTCTTTGGCAAAAAAATTCAAATTTGAAAAGGACGAAAACTATCAGGAAATTGGCAATTATATTTACAAAACACAAATAACCGAACTTAATACTTATAGAAATTATCTAAAATCTTATGTAGATGAGAAAGCTACAATTCATTTAGTGAGTTATTTTACAGGACTTAAAATCAATCATAAAGCAATAAAAGTAGAAGCTAATGAATTAAATATTGTTTCCGATACAACAAATACATCGAATTCTGTGTTTCATAGTTTTTCGGATGGTGGATTGTACTGGGAAAGTTTAAGTTTAAAGAAAACAGAGGCTTTAAAATTAGTAGTTTTTATTACCAGAAACTACAAAGGTAAAATAAAAATAACGCTTATCGGAAACAAAAAAAAATCGAGCTATATACTTTCAGAGCAGGACAAAAAAGCAATTTACGAAACATATCAATTTTGGATAGTTAAGAAAGATGTGGTTCAACTCGAAAAAGAAATACTCAAAGCAAAAATTAAAACAGAAAATATAAAACTCAGATATAAAAACTAAAATCAGAAAACTAAAAATGAAAACCAAATTTCAAGTATTATTACTTTGCATATTTATTAGTGCAGGTGTCTTCGCTCAAAATACAGCTGACGTTAAAATTGTCGAACTTAACACAGCTGGTTTCAAACAAAAAGTTTGGAATTTTGATTCCAACAAATCATTTAATCGCATAGGAAAACTACCAATTATATTGGATTTTCATGCTACTTGGTGTCGCCCATGTAAAATGCTTGCTCCACACTTACAAGCCATACAAAACAAATATAATGGCAAGCTTATAGTGTATAAAATTGATGTGGATAAAGAACCGGAATTAGCCAGACTATTTAAAGTTGAAGCTATGCCAACCATAATATTTATAAATTCCAAAACTTCATATAAATCAGAATTGGGATATAAAGACTTAAATGAATTCGAAACTTTGGTAAAACAATATTTTTTCAAAAAATAGAGTTTATAGTCTAATAAGTTTGAAAAGCCGCAACGTGAACATAGATTGTTTATATTGCGGCCTTTTTTTGATTAAAAAATGATATTTTGATTTATGCTTTTTCGAGATACATTTCAATTAATCTTGAAACAGCATATTTATCCAACTCATTTTTAGCGACTTGAGTCAATTTATCGAAATTTTCGTTTTTATTAGAAATTTCGATATTGAAAAACTTTGCATTAACACGTCGATGAGTCAGTATATGTTTAAATGCAATTGATTCACTCTTTATTTTTACGATGTCGATACCTTTAAAAAGATTTTTAAATGCATCAATTTCAACTAACTCACTCATATTAAATAGTTTATCAGACTCAATTAATGGAAATTCGTATAATTTTCTCCAAATATCATTTGCATCTCTCTTTTTCAAAAAAGTATTTTCACCGAATTCCACATAAAAATAATTAAAAAATCTGTCTTTCACCTTCACTTTTTGTGATTTAACAGGCAATTGAGAAATCATATTCAGTTGATAAGCTTTACAAACACCTACCAAAGGACATATTGAGCAATTGGGCGAAGCTGGCACACATTGCAAAGCACCAAATTCCATAATTGCTTGATTATGAATAGCCGGAAGAGATGTATTCAAAAGTTCTTGTGCCAATTTACTGTACATTTTCACACCATCATTGCTGTCAATAGGTGTTTCTAAGGCAAAAAGTCTTGAAAGAACCCTATAAACATTCCCGTCCACCACAGCATAAGGCTGATTATAAGCGAAAGAACAAATTGCAGCAGATGTATAAACTCCTATACCTGCAAGTTTAAGAACATCAGCATGTTTTGTAGGGAATACACCATTGAAATCATTAACAATTTGGTTAGCTGCTTTATGAATATTTCTTGCTCTGGAATAATAACCCAATCCTTGCCAATACTTTAAAACTTCATCTTCGGTTGCTTTAGCTAAAATTTCAACAGTTGGAAATTTCTCAATAAATCTTATATAATAATTTAAACCTTGATTTACACGTGTTTGTTGAAGAATAATTTCGGAAATCCAGATGCTGTATGGATCTGATATATCACGCCAGGGTAGCTCACGTTTATTTTGCAAATACCAATCAACTAGAGAATTAGAAAACGATTTCATATATTGTTTGAAAATTAAGATAATTGTTTAAGTTTAGAAAAAAGCAAATATTTATTCACAAAATAATGACTTTGATGGCAATAATTCAGAAATAAATTCTCATCTTTGCACAAAGGTAAGCGCAATAAATTTAACTCGCAAAAATCAACTAATTCAATTCATTTAAACGAGCAAAAAAAATGAAAAAACTAATATTTTTCTTATTAACAACGCTTTTAATAGTAGGTTGTTCTACCAATGAAACTAAAATTGTTGGAAATGTACAAAACCTTGAACTAAGTGGCAAAACTATTTACTTCAAAGAAAAAATTAACAGAGAGTGGATTACTATTGATAGTGTTCAGATACTGAATGGCACTTTTCAGTTTAAAAAAGTATGCGACACAGCAAAAATAGTGTATTTAATTTGCGAACTTCCATCGGGTGATAAAATTCGTCAAGCATTTGTATTCGAAGCCGGTGAGATTAATATTTCTATTGATAGTATTGGAAAGGTTTACCTTAAGGGTACGAAACAAAATAATTTATTTCAATCTTATCTTGATCAAAAAAATGAACTTTACCAAAAAGGTGAACATATTTTTTCGAAATTGGAAGATAGTACTTTGACTGCAGATGAAAAATCGAAACAAGAAATAGAAATGGAAAAGCTTGAAACTGATGAAACAAAAATTGATTTAGATTTTTCGAACAAAAACGTGAATACACTAATAGGCACTCATGTTTTTACAACTTCGTTTCATGGCATGACAATAGATGAAAAAGAAAGTGTAATTAAATTGATGAACAATGACACTAAAAAAGTGAAAAGGGTGAGTGAAATAATTGCCAATATTGATATTGAGAAAAGGACATCGGCAGGAAATCAATTTTCCGATTTCAAATTACCTTCGTTAACTGGTGATAGCATGTCATTGTCGGATTTTGTTGGAAAAACTGATTATATTTTAGTAGATTTTTGGGCTTCGTGGTGTGGACCATGCATGCAATTTTTACCGGAATTGAAAGATTTTTATGCAAAAAACAAAGGTAGTAAGTTTGAGATATTAGGCGTTTCGTTTGATGATAACATGGAAGCATGGAAATCAACAATCACAAAAAATGAAATATCGTGGAAACATGTTTCCGATTTGAAAGGTTGGAAAAGTGAAGCAGGTAAAATATATGCTGTAAATTCAATTCCGGCTACAGTATTAATAGACAAAAACGGAAAAATCTTAGGCCGCAACTTAAGTATCCAGCAAATTGACCTAATAATTAGTAAATCAGCAACTAATATTAGAAAAAATTGAATTTAATTGAAAAAAAATGTAGCAAATGTTTTTTAATCAGAATAAAAGCAATATATTTGCAGTCCGTTTGAAGAAAAATAAAAACATTCATAAAATAATTATTAACTTATTAAAAATTACCCAAAATGACTAAAGCAGATATCGTAAACGAAATTGCTAAAAATACAGGTATTGACAAAGCAACTGTATTAACAACTGTTGAAGCTTTTATGGAAACCGTAAAAGAATCACTAGCTAAAAATGACAATGTTTATTTGAGAGGATTTGGTAGCTTTATTATCAAAGAACGTGCTGAAAAAACTGCCCGTAACATTTCAAAAAACACAACTATCATTATTCCAGCACATAACATTCCATCTTTCAAACCTGCAAAGACATTTGTAAGTGTAGTTAAATAATTTCCTAAACATAAAATTTTTAAATAATGCCAAGCGGTAAAAAAAGAAAAAGACATAAAATGTCTACTCACAAGCGTAAAAAAAGACTTAGAAAGAATAGACATAAAAAGAAATAGTCTAAATGTGGTCTTTAAGTACTAAAGTCCAAGAAAACAAACTTATAAGCTGTATCTTGGCTTTTTAAGTTTGTTTTTTTTATATAAAAACAACAAACCCAAAATCAGAAAAAAGTGAATAGCGAACTAGTAGTGGATGTACAACCATCCGAAATATCTATTGCGCTGCTCGAAGACAAACGACTTGTAGAAATAAACCATGAAGGACGCCAAGAGCAGTTTGCAGTGGGAAATATCTACATTGGGAAAGTGAAAAAAATCATGCCCGGTTTGAATGCAGCATTCGTAGATGTTGGTTACGAAAAAGACGCTTTTCTACACTATCTTGATTTAGGTTCCAATTTCAACACTCTTTATCAATTTACAACGCAGATACTTAGCGACCGAAAAAAAGTACCTGCCATTACAAAAATTAAATTACAACCTGAAATTGAGAAAAGCGGATCAATCAATGACATCCTAAAACCCGGACAAGAGATTCTGGTACAAGTAGCAAAAGAACCTATCTCTACAAAAGGTCCAAGATTAACCGCCGAAATCTCAATAGCAGGCAGATTCTTAGTTCTTATCCCCTTTGCCGACAAAGTGTCGGTATCACAAAAGATAAAAACTGAAGAAGAACGAGTAAGATTAAAACAACTGATACAAAGTATTAAGCCAAAGGGATTTGGTGTTATAGTACGTACAGTTGCAGAAGAAAAAAAAGTAGCTGAACTCGACAATGAATTGAGAATTTTGGTAAAACGCTGGGAAGAAGCTGTAGCCAAAGTTCAACAATCGAAAGGAGTTTCGTTAATTTTAGAAGAATTAGGTCGCACAGTGGGAATAATTAGAGATTTATTCAACACTAATTTTAAACACATTCACATCAATGACCCTGCGGTTTTTACCGAAGTAAGCGATTATGTTGAACTTATAGCACCGGAACGAAAAGATATAGTGAAGCTCTACAAAGATGAAGCTCCTATTTACGACAGTTTTGGAATTAGTAAACAAATCAAATCGGCTTTCGGAAAAACGGTTTCGTTTAAGAGTGGCGCTTATCTGATAATAGAACATACAGAGGCACTACACGTAATTGATGTTAACAGCGGAAATCGCTCAAAAGCCGGGAATGGTCAAGAGGATAATGCTATGGATGTAAATATGGCTGCTGCTGATGAAATAGCACGTCAACTACGCTTGCGAGACATGGGAGGTATCATAGTCGTTGACTTTATTGATATGCACGAAACCGAAAATCGCCAAAAGTTGTACGATCGCATGCGTGAGATGATGTCGAACGATAGAGCCAAACATAACATTTTACCGCTCAGCAAATTTGGGCTGATGCAAATGACCAGACAAAGAGTTCGTCCGGTTATGGATATTGATATTGAAGAAAAATGTCCTACATGTTATGGAACCGGTTATACCAGACCGTCAATCTTATTTACTGACCAGTTGGAAAGTAAAATAGATTATTTAGTAAACAAATTAAATATCAAAGAATTTACATTACACCTTCATCCTTATGTTGATGCCTATATCTCTAAAGGCCTTATCTCGATGAAGTGGAAATGGAAACGAAAATTCGGTAGTGGATGTAAAGTAATTGCATCGCAAAGACTTGGATTTTTGCAATATAAATTTTACGACAAAAAGGGAATTGAAATTGACCTACAAGAAGAAATAGAAAAGATTTCGTAACTGAAATTAAATAAAAGGCTGCTCCGTGATTGGAACAGCCTTTTTTTGGAAAGATAAAATAAAATTGAAGCTTTTACACTTGAATACTTCATTTTCCGAAAAAAAATTCTTATAATTGTATATTATTTAATACTTCAACTTATAATGCTGTATGAAACTGCTCAATTACAGATATTTTTTTGTTTTGGTAATACTTACTAATTCAACACTCTACTCCTACTCTTTCAATCAGGATACTATAATAAATTCGGATATTAAGAAAGATACTTTGTTGGAAAACAAATCGATGACCTTAGAATTAAGTGCTTTTAATCAAAACTATAGTACAAATTCAAAAGAATATCAAGCTATTAGGAAAAAATTTTGGCCGGCTATGGGTACTTCATTAATTTATAACTCATCTATGGGATTTTTTTTATTATTGATGCCGGATGACATTACAAACTGGCATAAACAAGATAAATTTAAACTGAATGTAATGATGAGTCAATATATATCATCATTCACTAAACCACCGGTTATTGATCCTGATTTTTGGTATATAAATTATTTAGGTCATCCCTATCAAGGTTCATTTTATTTTAATTCAATTCGCTCACGAGGTGGTACTTTCTGGCAATCTGCACTTTTTAACTTGGGACAATCAACCTTTTGGGAATATGTTTGGGAAGGTGGTTTGGAACAACCCAGTATTCAAGATTTGATTGTCACGCCAATTTTCGGCTCTTTGGTTGGAGAACTCGCACATAGAGCTACTATAGAAATGGGTAAAAATGGATTTAAATGGTACGAAAAAATTAGCGTTTGTCTGATAAATCCTTCCTACGTATTAAATAATGGTTTTAAAACAAAATACTACAAAAGATAACAAATTATAAATTAATCAATTACAATAATCATAAACTTCATTGTATAATTTATTTTTAATTAAATAAAATCTTTCATCTACAAAATCAAAATTATTACTCATAATATGCATGGGGATTTTTTGTGAAATACCATCATAAGGTGGTTGTTGATATTCATTTAAATGCAAAACAAATCCTAACCTTTCGTAAAATCGAATACGCCTTTTTGCTATATCACTATTTTCAATTTCAACTTCCAGAATAATTGGCAAATTATTTCTCTTCAAAAATGTTTGTAAACATACACTCCCGATATTATTGTTTCTGAATTCAGCTTTTATTGCAAAATGCTCGATATAAATAAACATGTCAAATTTCCAATAATTGATAAATCCTACCAACATATTTTCCTTGTAAATTGCTGAAATTTCAAAACGACTTGATGAATTTATAATTTTTTCGATTGATGCTAAACTTCTTCTTTCACAAACAGGAAAAGATTGCAAATATATTGCATAAATTTCAGCAAAAACCTGCCCTTTTACATCCTGAATTTTTGTAAATATAAACATTATCAAAAATAAATTATAGATTAAAATAAAAACAAATTGATATTCAGATAGATAACAATCAATTTACAAAAACTAAATCGTAACAATACTAATCAAAAAAAGTTTAGCAAAGATATAAGTTTTTGAACTTTAAAGCATTGAAAAACCACAAAAAAACAGTACTTTTGCACTCAAATTTAAGAATCGATTATCAAACTATTTTTTATACTAACTAAATAACAAAAGTATGATTTATTCGCACGAAGTAGAACACATGTGTGTTGTAAAAAAAGGTCCTGACCACGGGCCTGCACCTATACCTGAAGAAGGTAAATGGGTAAAATCAAAACAAATTACTGATATTTCAGGTTTAACTCACGGTGTGGGTTGGTGCGCTCCACAACAAGGTGCCTGCAAACTAACTTTGAACGTGAAAGATGGTATCATCGAAGAAGCATTGGTTGAAACTATCGGTTGCTCAGGCATGACTCACTCGGCTGCTATGGCTGCCGAAATTCTTCCCGGAAAAACTATCCTTGAAGCATTAAATACTGACCTGGTATGTGATGCAATCAACGTGGCTATGCGTGAATTATTCCTGCAAATTGTTTACGGACGCACACAATCAGCTTTCTCAGAAGGTGGTCTGCCTATCGGAGCCGGTTTGGAAGATTTAGGTAAGGGCTTACGTTCGCAGGTAGGTACAACATTTGGTACTAAGGTAAAAGGTGTTCGTTATTTGGAATTGGCAGAAGGTTATATCAGCCGCATGGCACTAGACGAAGACGGAGAAGCTTGCGGATACGAATTCGTACGCGTAGGTCCTATGTTAGACTTGATTAAAAAAGGTGTTGATGCAAACGAAGCATTGAAAAAATCGACCAGCAAATATGGTCGTTTCGACAACGCTGTAAAATATATCGACCCAAGACACGAATAGTCGGCCCCTAAATCCCCCAAGGGGGACTTAAAGACACCTATGTAAAAAACTAACGTGTTTTTACGAATTATCAAATCATCCAATTTACTCATCTTCAAATTATAAATATTATGCCATTATTTGAAAGTTATGACCGTCGTATCGACAAAGTCAATGCGGCTCTTAATACATACGGTATCAATGATATCGACGAGGCAAAAGCAATATGCTCTGCCAAAAATATTGATCCTTACGCAATTTGCGAAAGTATTCAAAACATCGCGTTCGAAAACGCGAAGTGGGCTTACGTGGTAGGTGCTGCGATTGCTATTAAAAAAGGTTGCACCACAGCCGCTGACGCTGCTGAAGCTATCGGAATCGGTTTGCAGGCTTTCTGTATTCCAGGTTCAGTTGCCGAAGACCGCAAAGTAGGTCTTGGCCATGGAAACCTGGCTGCTATGTTGCTTCGCAACGAAACTAAATGTTTTGCATTCCTTGCAGGACACGAGTCATTTGCTGCTGCCGAAGGTGCTATTGGTATTGCTCAATCAGCGAACAAAGTACGTAAAGAACCATTGCGTGTTATCCTGAATGGACTTGGCAAAGACGCCGCTATGATTATTTCACGTATTAACGGTTTTACATACGTTCAAACTGACTTCGATTACGCTACAGGAGAATTGAACGTTGTTCGCTCAAAAGCATATTCCGAAGGAATTCGTGCTGCAGTAAAATGTTATGGTGCAGATGACGTTCGCGAAGGCGTAGCCATTATGCGTGCCGAAGGTGTTGACGTATCTATTACTGGTAACTCAACCAACCCAACACGTTTCCAACATCCTGTAGCAGGCACATACAAAAAAGAATGTATCGAAAATGGCCGCAAATACTTCTCAGTAGCTTCCGGTGGTGGTACCGGTCGCACACTTCACCCTGATAACATGGGCGCTGGTCCGGCTTCATACGGAATGACAGATACAATGGGACGTATGCACGGTGATGCTCAGTTCGCAGGTTCTTCTTCAGTTCCAGCTCACGTGGAAATGATGGGATTCTTAGGAATGGGTAATAACCCAATGGTTGGAGCAACTGTTCAAGTGGCTGTGGCTATTGAAATGGCGAAATAAGTTCTTAGACAAAAGAGCAAAGAAAAAAGATAAAAGACAAGAAAAACTCCCCGATAGGCTGAAATGCTTATCGGGGAGTTTTTGTTACACTAACTAGCTTGCTAACAAAATGTTAACTTAATGGAATAAATAAAAAATGAAAAGATTTATGGTTGTCATGCATCTTTTCATTATCTTTGTTCCCCGAAAGGAATTCGGCTCGCTTCCAGGGCTGTTTTTCTTTCTTTAAAAAATTTACTATTGAACTATTCGGCTTTGCAGGCGTTTAGTTATTGGTCTTTCAAATATCGAAACGTAGATCGTTTCAAAAATCTTTTTAATGGGGTGCCTTAATATTTCGGGCTGAGATCATACCCTTTGAACCTGCACGGGTAATTCCGCGAAGGGAATAAGCAACAATCTTCCGTATTTTTAGTGGCTCTCAAAACATAATTTATTAACAGCTTAATCAATTTGTTATGAGACAATTATTAATTTCAGCTTTACTGCTGTTCTCAACTGGTTTTTTATTTGGTCAACACTTTATTAAAGGCAAGGTGACAGATGAAAATGGTAATGCCATACAAGGGGCTACCGTGTTTATACAGGAAATCTCCTCAGGTAAAACTACCAACAAAAACGGAGAATTTGAATTTTCCGACCTGGCAAAGTACAATTACACTTTAAAGGTTTCGTACCTGGGTTATACTTCGGCTCAGATACAAACATTTACCGACAAAGAACTGATTGTAAAACTTACATCCACATCTTACTCGCTCGACGAAATCACGGTCAACTCGCTTCGTGCCAACGACAGATCGGCAGTAAGTTATTCCAATGTAGACAAACAGGAAATCAATCAACGTAATTTGGGTCAGGACATCCCTTATTTACTGGCGCTTACACCTTCGTTTATTACAACTTCGGATGCCGGAACAGGAATAGGATACACGGGATTCCGTATACGGGGTACAGATGCAAACCGTACGAATATCACGGTGAATGGTGTACCACTAAACGATGCAGAATCGCACGGAACATTTTTTGTCAATATGCCCGACTTTGCATCTTCACTTTCATCGGTGCAGGTGCAGCGTGGCGTGGGTTCTTCAACAAATGGCACTGCCGCATTTGGCGCTAGCATCAACATGCAAACCGAAGGGCTGAATACCAGGGCTTATGGTGAAATAAGTTCTGCTTTGGGTTCGTTTAACACCAATAAAAATACGCTGAAAGTGGGTACAGGATTGCTCGAAAACGGATTTGCTTTTGATGCCCGACTATCGAATGTAAAATCGGATGGGTATATAGACCGTGCTTGGGTAAATATGAAATCGTACTACTTCTCGGCAGCTTATTATGCCGAAAAAACCACGGTAAAATTCCTGACTTTTGGCGGAAATGAAAAAACTTATCAGGCTTGGAATGGCGTTGACTCCGAGATTATGAAAACCAAGCGAACTTTTAATGAATTGGGCGAATATACCGATAATAATAGTGCTAAACAATATTATGATAATCAGACAGATAATTATAATCAAACTCATTATCAGTTACATTGGCTACAGGTTTTGAATTCAAAAATGAATTTTAATTCCACTGCACATCTTACCCGCGGTTTAGGGTATTACGAAGAATATAAAACTGACCGGAAATACAGTGAATATGGATTAATCCCTGATACTATATCGGGTGTGGCTCTGAAAAAGACAGATTTAGTACGTCAGAAATGGTTGGACAATTATTTTTATGGATTAACCTTTAACCTGAATTATGAAACTGCAAAAACGAAAGCAGTGCTTGGTGGAGCGATAAACCGTTACGATGGAGATCATTTTGGAAAAGTAATTTGGGTGCGAAATGCCAACAAGCTGGATATGAGCGATGAATGGTATAGAAGCAAGGGAATAAAGGACGATGCGAATATTTATGTGAAAATGAATACGGAAATATTCAACAATTTAACAGGAAGCATTGATTTACAGTATAGACATATTAGCTACAGTATGCTTGGCACTGATGATAAGTTCGACAGTGAAACCAATAAAATGCGTGATATAAGTACAAGCAAACCTTATATTTATAATTTTTTCAACCCGAAATTGGGATTGACTTACAATATAAATTCACAGCAAAACATATATGCATCTTATTCGGCTTCAAACAGAGAACCAAACCGGAATAATTATACAGAATCGGGCAAAAACGACAAACCAACATTTGAAACTTTATACGATTTAGAAGCAGGTTATCGCTTTCAGTCGGCAAAATTAACCGCGTCGGCTAACCTTTATTATATGAAATATAAAAACCAGTTGATTTTAACAGGAAAAATTAGTGAAATTGGCGAATTATTAACCAGCAATATTCCAGACAGTTACAGAGCTGGCATAGAGATTTCTGGCAATGTAAAACTTACAAACTGGTTGAAATGGGGTGCTAATATAAATTTAAGTCAGAACAAAATCCTTCACTTTATAGAGCAGGATGTGGATATGTACGATGCTGATTGGAACTGGATAGCTTCAAAAGACAATGACCTTGGAACTACCGACATAGCTTATTCACCTAATATTGTAGCAAACAATGTATTTGCATTTAATTTTAATCAATTCGAAATTGGGCTTTATTCAAATTATGTTGGAAAGCAATATTTTGATAATACTTCGAATGCAGACAGGGCAATAGCAGCCTATTTTGTAAACAACCTAAGTGTGAAATACGCTTTACCGTTCAAAAAAACCAGGGGAATTGATTTACAGGTTCTGGTAAATAATGTGCTGAACACAAAATACGAAACAAATGCTTATAGCTGGTATTCCTATTATTTAGATGGAAATCGCGTTAATGAAAAACGTTATTTTCCACAGGCAGGTATCAACTTTTTGGCATCAGTAACTTTGAAATTTTAGGGAAACAATATGCCCCCTAACCCCCTAAAGGGGGAATAGTGAGGCGGGAGTTCTGTTTTCTTTATTAAATTATCCATTAAGTTTCTATACAAAACATTTTAATTAGACGTTTAAAATAAAATCAATGTTTTGCAATATTGTAGTAGTGTAGAATTTAAAAATTTCAGGTAAATACTTCTTTATCATACTAAAAAGCGAACTGATTAAATCAGATTCGCTTTTTTTGTGGCCCACAATTAGCAAAGGTTTCACTAATGACTAAATATTTAACATTTAATGATGAGAAAACCAAAAAAGGAAAAAATTCTATAAACTAAAAAATAATTAAAGAAATAATTCAAACAAATGGTATTATATTTGTAAATTGAAAATAAGAATTCAAAAAAAACGTAACTCAGTACAAAACCAATAGTGTAGGACATTGATTTTGAGATTAACTTCTTATTAAAATAACACTTAATATCTCAAAAAATTGAGATTCAATAATTCATCTAATATTAAATTATGCTCAAGCACTCCCCCCTTGGGGGGTTGGGGGGCTGAGTATTTTCAAAAAAACACATAGTATATGAAACATTATTTTATAGCAATAGCGGTAATTGTTACCATTATTTCCGGAATTATTTTAGCACAAAAAAAAGAACAAAGCATAGAATCGCGTTGGGAAAAAGTAAATGAATTGGCTGCTAAACAGCTTCCTGAGTCAGCATTAAAGGAGCTTGAAACAATAATTACTCAGGCTGAAAATGAGAAAAACTCCGTTCAGCTAATAAAAGCACTGGTTTACAAAATGCGTTTTACACTCGAAAAAGATCCTGAAAAAGCTCCTGAATTGATACAAAACTTTGAGTCAATATCAGAAAAAAGTGTAAATACTGCTGAAAAAGCAATGCTATACTCCATGACAGCAGATTTGTATGCGCAGTATTATCAAAACGATGCCTTTACAATAAATGAAAGAACAGTTGTAACGGGTTTTGTTCCAAAAGATATAAACGAATGGACAAAAAATATTTATTTTGATAAAATCACCAAACTACTCGATGCCTCAGTTCAAAATACTGCTGTTTTGCAACAAACAGAAGCTTTACAATATGAAGCTCTACTTGAAAAAGGAGAAGACAGTCGCACACTACAACCCTCACTTTTCGATTTTCTAATACATAGAAAAATAAATATCCTGAATCAAATTTCACAAGCTACTGATTTGAAAATCTCATTGGATAATGAAGTTTATTTTACAAATGCAAGTGATTTTGTAAAACTAAAATTAGATACAATATCCGATAACTCAATTGAGAATAAAACTATTAAATCGCACCAACAACTCATTGATTTTCATTTAAATAACAACAATATAAATGCACTAATATATGTTGATTTAGAACGAATTCAATATGTCAGAAACCAATCTGAAAACAATGAACTTTACTTCAAAGCATTGAATATGTTGGAGGAGATGTATTCAAAAAATGAAACCGTGGTAGAAGTTATTGCCGAAAAAGCCAATTTCTATCTTCAAAAAGCAGATGAAACTCCTGAAAATATCAATGCAAAAAGAGTGGCTTATGAAATATGCGAAAAAGGTATACAACTTTATCCAAAATATAAACGTATTGATTTGCTCAAAAATATTCAGAAAACTATTACCCAAAAAAGTTTAAGCCTTGAATTAAATGAAATTGTAAAACCAAATTCTACACTAAAAATAAAACTTAATTATGCCAATTTAAAGAAAATAGAAATCAAAGTCTATCGCGTAAATGCTTCTGCTTTTCAATATTACGAATATCTACAAAACAAGAGACAAGAAAATGATGAGTTTAAAAACAAAACGCTAATTGAAACTAAACCGGTGATTTTGAAAGACGATGTCAACTTTTTAAATAATGACACAACTATAAGTTTAACAAGCAGCAAATATGGCATTTATGAAATTCAGGTAGATGAGATTGCAGTAGGCAATAAAATTAGCACCGCAAAATCATATTTTACTGTTACTAACCTGGCGTTTATGTCGCGCATCAATGAATTGCCGGTTTTGAAACTATATGTTTTAGACAGAAAATCGGGAAATCCAATTCAAAATGTGATTGTAACAAGCTACAAATCAACATGGAACAAATCGAAATATGAATTGAATCAGTTTTCGAAATTAAACACGAACAAAACAGGTTTTATCAGTATAAGAAGTACAGAATTTTACAATTCAAACTCTGTTCATTTTTTCGAAAAAGGTGAAGATAAATACTTCTCTTCCAGATCAATTTCACAATACTATTCCAATTATAATCAAAAAGATACAAGCGTTAAACTCAAACTTTTTACCGACCGCTCTTTGTATCGTCCGGGACAAATTGTTTACTTTAAAGGTATCGCTTATTTCGCCAACAAAAATCAGAAAAAAACCGACAATAATTCGAGTTATGAAATTACGCTTTATAATGTCAATAACGAGAAGATAAGTTCAAAATCGCTCAAAACCAATGATTTTGGATCATTTGCAGGTGAATTTGTTCTGCCCGAAAGTGGATTGAATGGAGCATATCGTATTGAATCAAAAGGAATGTCGCAAACAATATGGGTGGAAGAGTACAAACGACCCACATTTGAAGTGAATATTGATAAACCGAAATCAGAAATAAAATTTGGCGAAAAAATTAAGATTATTGGTCATGTAAAGGCTTATGCAGGATATAATATAGGCGATGCGAAAGTAAAATACAGGGTAAAACGTGTTTCGCATAGATATTGCTGGTGGTGGAACGAACCTGAAACTGAAATTACAAATGGCGAAGCTGTTTCAGATTCGGATGGTAAATTTGAAGTTTCCTTTATTGCCGAAAAACCTAAAAATGCTTCAAATTCCTGGCGTGGGAGTTTTTATACTTACACCATTTCGGCTGATATTACCGACCCCAAAGGCGAAACACAACAAGGTGAACAATCCATTTCCGTGGGCGATAAATCCTTGTTTATCATAGCATCAGTACCCGAAAAAGTGGATAAAAATTCTAATCCAAAATTTGAAATTTGCACTGAAACTTTGAATGGTGAAAGGGTATATTCAATGATAGATTATGAAATTTATCGCTTGGAAGAATTAAGCGATTATATTGAAAATCAGGAAAGTAAAACTGAAAGTAAAACTTTAGAAAAGATAAGTTCCGGCAAATTTAACACACAAGATAATGTATTGATACCGGATTTAAAAAAATGGAAGTCGGCGCAATATAAGCTGATTTTAAAAACTAAAGATGCCTTTGGAAACGAAGTTAAAACTGAAAATACTTTCACGCTTTATGATGTTGCAGACAAACGTCCTCCAGTAAAATCATATACCTGGTTCTTAACACCAAAAACTGTTTGTCTGCTAGGTGAAAAAGCTCAAATTCGTTTCGGGACTTCCACCAAAAATACGGCAGTTTTATATGAGATTATGTATGGCAATCAAATAATTGAGAGTAAATGGTTGAAATTCAATGACGAAATAAAGGATTTTGAAATTCCATTTAAAGAAGAATATGGTGCCGGGGTAACAGTGATGTTTACATTTATGAAAGACGAAAAATTCTTCGTAAAACAAGTTCAAATAGCACGAAAAATAAATGAAACCAAATTAACACCCACTTTGAGTGTTTTCAGAGATAAATTACAACCCGGCGAAAAAGCAACCTGGACGGTTACCATTCCCGAATCGGTCAAAGATAAAAAAGCCGCTGAGTTACTTGTGGGAATGTATGATGCTTCACTGGACGCAATTCGTCCACATAGTTGGAACTTTTATCCTATTTTTATTGAGCCAATTTTATTTTCATCGGCATGGAATGTAAGTGAAAACAATATTCGCAGTGCATGGTCTTATTTCAATGCAGATTATAAAGATATTTATTCTTATAGTTTCGACAAATTGAATTGGTTTGGACTCAACCTGCGTCAGGCTTATTTATATCACAGACCAATAATGATTAGAGGTACAAAATCAATTCAGAATGAAGATGTTATGATTTCTGCTCCGGTAGCAGCTATGGTTCAAGGTGAAAATGGAAACGAAATTGTAATTAATGGTTATACTTATGAGAAAAAAAGTGCAATTACAGGTGCAATTTCAAGCATAAAAGCTAAAACTGTAACAGACAAACTAGTTGAAGAAGAGCCTTTATTTATAACTGAAAAACCAATTAAAATTCGCACGAATTTCAACGAAACAGCGTTCTTTTATCCACAACTCCGAACTGATGAACAGGGAAATGTAAAATTTACCTTCACCGCTCCCGAGAGTTTAACCAGGTGGAATGTAAAAATGTTAGCTCATACAGCAGATTTATATTTTGGTCAAGCTGAAAATCAGGTTGTAACTCAAAAAGATTTG